>CALZMR010000017.1 GCA_945788575.1 uncultured Woeseiaceae bacterium | reverse complement strand
TCGATACCAGGTGTATGACAAATACCTCGGTGATCGCCGCGTGGCCGGGAATTCATAATTCGCCGCCGAGCTCGAACAAGTCGTGTTGAATGCCGATGAGCAGTTCGCGGAGACCGCTCGGAACCGCGTCCGCCGCCAGCACCATGCCCAGCGCACTGTTCGCTTCGTCGACAGTTCCGTAAGCCTCGACGCGTGGACTGTCCTTGCGTGTGCGGCTCCCGTCGCCGAGCCCCGTCGTGCCGTCGTCGCCGGTGCGCGTGTAGATTTTGCTGAGTCTGTTACCCATGGCGTTATCTCCAGCGATAGCGGAGTTCGAGGAAGCCGCTCAGTTCCTGCATGCGGAAATTGGCCGCGGTCTGATATTCCTCGTCATATAGATTCTCGAGGCGAGCGTTGAGCTGCCATTGCTCACTCAGCCGGAACTGGCCTGTCAGGTTCGTCACCACATAGCTGTCGAGCTTCGTGCCGCCGAAATCCTCGCGGTCGCCGCTGGCGAGCAAGGCCACGCCCAGACGATGCTGGCCGAAGTCCCGAACGTAGCTCAGGCTTGCACTCCGCTCAGCGCGGCGCAGCAGGCGGCCGCCGGTGCCAGCGTTGTCTGCCTGCTGAGCAGCGAACTCGCCACGTACCACGAATGAGTCGCCGCGGAACTCATAGGCGAGTTCCGCACCGCGTATCTCAGCATCGTCGATGTTCACCAGCGTGAAAGTCGCGAAGTCGAATTCGATGAGGTCCTCGACGTCGGTCGAATACAGCTCGATGTCGAAGCTGTGTCGATTCCCGGGACGATAGCGCAGCCCGAGCTGCGCGCTGTCGGCAACTTCGGGATCGAGGTCGGGATTGCCGCCGAAGCCGAAGCGATCCGTTGCATCGGGCGCTCGAAATGCACGGCCCAGGCCGGCGTTCAGGCTCCAGTCGTCGCTGAGGTCGAACGCGTATTCGAGATTCCAGGTCGTCTGCTGGCCGAAGGTCTCATGGTCTGTCAGGCGCAGCGCCACAAATGCGCGTTGGCGTTCGGCGTTGATCTGATCCTGTATGAACACGGCACGAACGTCGGTGTCTTCATCGAAGCCGGACCCGAATGACAGTGTCTCCGCGTTCTCGTCGACCAGATAGACGCCGCCGGTTACGGTGTGCGTGTCAAACGCTCGAGTGATCTGCCAGTCGAGGCTGACTCTGCTCGACTCGACGAAGTCGGGCGATTGATTTTGCCGAATGTCATCTCGCATGTGCGACACGATGAGCTTGCTAGCGGTCCGATCGCTGAGGTCCGTATCGATCTGCAGGGCCGTGGCGAGGTTCTCGTAGTCCTGGTCAACCGGGCTCAGGAAGAAGTCCAGATACTCGACGTTGCCTTCCGCGCGCCAAAGCCTGAGGCTCACCTCACTCGCGCCGAATTCGCGCGCCGCATACATGTTGACGGTGAGATTGTCGTAGCCGCTCTCGATGTCTGAGTCGATGCGCGGCGCGTAGCCGTCGGTATCCTGCCAATCGAGAGCGATTCCAAATTCGCCGCCGTCGCCGTTTGTGCCCGCGGACACATTGATCGAGCGCGTGTCGAAGCTGCCGGTACCGAAGCTCGACTCGAAGAAGCGATCCTCGGCACGACGCGTTATGACGTTGATGACACCGCCGATCGCGTCCGTGCCGAACAGCGCCGAGCGTGCGCCCTTGACGATCTCGACGCGCTCGATCATCTCGGGCGATATGTGCTGCAGTGCCGCGCCGCCCAAAGTGCCGGGGTTGACGCGTACGCCATCGACGAGCACCAGCGTGTGGTTGCTCTCGGCGCCGCGGATGAATACCGAGGTCGCCTGGCCCGGTCCGCCGTTACTACCGAGATCGATGCCAGCTTCGAAACGCAGCAGCTCCGCGAGGTTCGTCGCGAGCGACAATTCGATATCGGCGCGCGTGATGACGCTGACCGGCACGATGGCATCATCAAGCGGAATTTCGTTACGGGTGGCCGTCACGACAATGTTGTCGGCCGTGGATATATCAGCGGCGAACCCCATGAGCGGGGTGCCGAGCAGCGCCGCCATCACGACGCAACAGATCGATCTCATTCCTTCCCCCATGCGTACCGCCCGCACGCAAGTCGACTTCAATTAAATGGACGGCTCTGCAGGGATGGGGTTCGGGCTGGAGTACCCGCACCAGCGCCCGCCGCGCCGCTCGCGTTTCATCGGGCCGGTCTCCGGGCTGACGAGCGGACTAAGCCGTTCCTGGCGCCTTCCCGCGAACCCTTCCGGGTCCGCAGTGGCTTCGAGCGATTGCGTCGCTCGGGGCCAGGATTTAACTCGATCACCGTTGCGGGGGCAGCGCCGGATTCTGGCCTGGCGGCCAATCACCGGCTTCCCGTTCACCCGAATTTGCCAATCCGGGTTCACCTGATGAGCGTCGTACAGTAGGCAGGGCCCTGATGGCTGTCAAGGCGGGTGGCGCGTACGCCGCGCGCCTGCTTGAGTCCACAACTCGTAACCGCCATAGTTCGCCCGTGTCAGCCGCAGAGACGAACGTGGAAAGTTCCAATACCGAAAACTCATCAAGCTATCTTGCGGTCGCGCTCGCGGCCGCGAAGCGTGCCGCGGATATCTCGCGTCACTACTACGCCGGCAATTTCACGGTGGAAACGAAAGCCGACAAGACCCCTGTCACCCAGGCGGACGTCGAATGCGAACAGGCCATTCGGGAGACGATCCTGGAACGCTTCCCCGCGCATGGATTCTACGGCGAGGAGACCGGTCAGACGCGGGCCGATGCCGACTATCTGTGGTTGGTCGATCCGATCGATGGCACCAAGGGATTTGTGCGCGAGTACCCGTTCTTCTCGACGCAGATTGCCCTCATGCACGCCGGTGAGATCGTGCTCGGGGTCTCGAGCGGTACGATGATGGATGAGCTTGCCTGGGCGGAGAAGGGCGGCGGTGCCTGGCTGAACGGCGACCGCCTCGAGGTGAGCGAGATTGCCGACCCCAACGCCGCGGCGGTCTCGACCGGGAACCTTCGATCGCTTGCCGAGAGTGACGGCTGGCCGGCGCTGGGCAACATCGTCGCGCGCGCGGACCGGATCCGCGGCTACGGCGACTTCTATCACTACCATCTTCTGGCCGCCGGCAAGATCGAGGCTGTCATCGAATCTGACGTCAATGTGCTCGATATTGCCGCGCTGTCGATCGTCGTCACGGAGGCGGGCGGAGTGTTCACCGATCTGAACGGTGGCCCTGTGGGGTTGGGTACTCGCTCGGTGCTCGCCGCAAATCCGGCGCTGCACGCGACCTATCTGGAGAAGCTGTCGGGTTTCGTCGCCTGATTACGGCCCGTGGCGACGAACAGCCGGCGTGACCGCCAGTCGACGGCCTCCATCGGAGTGTCGTAAAGGCCTTCAAGCCGGCGCTCGTCGAGTATTTCGTCTCGCGGACCGCACTCCCAGCGCCCGTCGCCGTACAGCAGCAGACAACGGTCCGCGAAGCGCACTGCCAGGTTGACGTCGTGCAGGCAGGCGATCACTGTGCCCCCGTCGTCCGCAATGCCGCGGAAGAGTTCGAGCGTATCGAGTTGGTGCTGCGGATCGAGATGGTTGGTCGGTTCGTCCAGCAGGTATATGGCCGGTGACTGCGTCAGTATTTGTGCGATCGCGAGTCGCCGCCGCTCGCCGCCGGAAAGCGTCAACACATCCCGTTCCGCCAGTTCCGCCAGGTCGACAGCCTCGAGTGCGCGCATCGCGATCTGACGGTCCGTCGCCGACTCCCACTGCAGCGATCCGACGTGAGGGTGGCGGCCGATCAATGCCGTCTCCAATACGCTTGCAGGAAAGATATCGTCGACGGTCTGGGGCAGCAGCGCGAGCTTCCGCGCCACATCGCGACGCTTCGTTTCCTCAACGCGCCTGCCGTCGATTTGAACGGATCCGCTTGCGGGCCGCCGCAAGCCAGCCAGCGTCAGCATCGTCAGCGTCTTGCCGGCCCCGTTGCGTCCCAGGATCGCGACGAACTCGCCCGGCTCGAAGCGAGCGCTGAGCTCGGAAACCAGCTTGCGCCCCGGAACGGAGACGCTCAGGTTGTCGATGGCGAGGACATGCTGGCGGGAATCGGGCATCGGCCGAGCGTACAAGACCGTGCTCGAGTCCGAAAGCGGCGAGAGAGTCTCTGATCAGTCGGCGAGATTTATCTCGGCGGCCGTTTCCGGCCCGATGACGGCGAAGTTCAGGCCTTGCGGGATTACGGCATCGTCGTCTGCGAGCGCGATGCGGCCGCCCATGATCTCGGCGTAGCGCTGCGGATAGAGCGGTCGACGTTCCGGCTCGGCCAGACCGTGCGGTTCGAGCGGCTGTCCGGTCGCCAGATCGTATTTGTCGCTCGCTCCCAGTGTGTGCAGGAGTTCGTGCGCGATGATGACGTTGTTGCGGCCGGTGTAGCGGCGGCCGGTGTAGGCGTTGACGATGCCGAACATACCCTTTTGTATTCCTACCGAGTTTTCGAGTCGCATCACGCCCTCGGACCGGTGGTAGCGGACGAAGATGCTCACGTCGGGTTCGATGTCGTCCTGGTCGTCGGTCGCGCTGCCGACCCACCAGCGCATCTTCAGCGACCAGAGCATAATGTCGAGCCGGCTCGGGTCGCTCGGAATTTCCGGTGGCTGCTCCGTCACCGGCAGGCCGAGTTCGAGTCGGACAGGGCGCGAGACGTCGCGACCATAGCGCTCGACCTCACGAGCGATGAAGGTCTCGATCTCCTCGAAGTTGCGTAGCGACAAACTCTCGATGTAACGCGCGGTCTCGTCCTGACCGTCGGCATTGATTGGATAGATCTTCACCCAGAGGCTGTTGTTCCAGTCGGTGCTGCGTGACTGCAGGAGCAATGTGTTCACGGCGACGACAAGCAGCACGACGAGGAGGACGGCGATGCGGAAGGCCTTGAACATGCTGACGATTAAGCCACAAAGCGTGGCTCGGCACCGAGAACCGTGTCGCGGCCTCGGTTCTGACGGCCGGGATTATTCGGATTCCGTGACCTGGGTCAATTCCGGCGCGCGTCTCGCCAGCGTTGCCTGCTCGAATGCGTAGGCGATACCGATGAGTTGCTGTTCGGAGAACGGCCGGCCGATAAACGACAGGCCGATGGGCAGGTCCGAGGCGAATCCGGCCGGCACCGTGACGTTCGGGTAGCCGGAGATTGCGGCGAACGACGAACTTCCTATGCGGAAATTGTCGCCGTTAGCGTGATCGGTCATCCACGCAGGGCCGTTGCTGATGGCCAGCAACGCGTCGAGTTCGTGCTCGTCGAACAGTTCGTCGAGTCCCTCGCGCACGACGGTCTTGCTGGTGTCGAGGGCCTCGAGATACGTCGCGTCGTCCAGGCCCCCTTTCTCTTCCGACGCAGAGAGGATGTCCTGGCCGAAGATCGGCATGACTTCCTCGGAATGCGCCTCGTTGAACGCGATGACGTCCGCAAGTGACGACATTGGTGCATTCGAGGCCGCGAAGTACGCAGCGAGGTCGGCCTTGAATTCGAACAAAAGCACTTCGTATTCGGCGTCGTAGACGCCGGTCATGTCGACGCTCAAATCGTCGATGACCTCGGCGCCCTGCGCTTCGATTGCATGGATGCCGGCCGCAAGAATGTCTTCCACGGCCGGATTGCTTCCCGCACCGGAGTGCGAACGGATCACACCGATTCGCATGCCGGCGAGACCGTCGGCCGCCAGCGCCGCCGCGTAGTCGATCGCGGTCACCGGCGCGCCGGCCGTTGCCGGGTCCCTTTCGTCGGTTCCCGTCATGGCGGTCAACAAGAGTGCCGCATCTCGAACGTTGCGCGCCATCGGTCCGGCGGTGTCCTGGCTGTGTGCGATCGGAATGATCCCGGAGCGGCTGACGAGGCCCAGCGTCGGCTTGATGCCGACGATGCCGTTGATGCCGGATGGGCAGATGACGGAGCCGTCTGTTTCGGTGCCGACGGCGACCATGACCAGGTTAGCCGATACCGCAACTGCCGAGCCGCTCGACGACCCGCATGGATTCCGCAGCGTGTTGTACGGGTTACGCGTTTGACCGCCGATGCTGCTCCAGCCGCTGGACGAATTCCTCGAGCGGAAGTTCGCCCACTCGCTCAGATTGGTTTTGCCGAGAATCACCGCGCCGGCGTCGCGTAAACGGCTCACGAGGAATGCGTCCTCGGCCGCGATGTGATCGGCAAGCGCCAGCGAGCCGGCCGTGGTGTGCATACTGTCGGCGGTATCGATGTTCGCCTTCAGCAGCACCGGAATCCCGTGCAGCGGGCCGCGCGGCCCCGACTCCGCCCACTCTTCGTCGAGCGCGCGGGCGATCATCAGCGCGTCCGGATTCAATTCGATCACCGAGTTGAGTAGAGGCCCCGACCTGTCGATCGCTTCGATACGGTCGAGATACCAGTGAACGAGTTGCTCCGACGTCAGTTCCCCACGCTGCATCCGATCGTGCAGTTCGGCGATGCTGGCTTCCTCGAAACTGCCATCGTCACGTGCGCAGGCGGCCAGTGCCAGGCAGAGCAGTATCTGCAGCGCGCGGCGCATCAGTCAGCCTTGCGGAAGCGCAGCACGAACCGGTCCGTATTGCCCCGCACCTGCGGGTCGAACATCGGCAGCAAATGATCGTCGCTGTCGTTCGACAGCAAGTCACTCTCGCCGTCGAGCACGAAACCGGCTGCCTCCATGTCCTCGATTAGCGCGACGGGATCGATTCTGTGCAGCGTCCCGCCGGTCTCTCGTGGCGCGCCGGCCTCGGCGCGATGATCGACGATGCCGATGACACCGTCTGCCGCCAGTCCGTTGTGGATTTCTGCGAGGAAGGCCTCTACGTCGAACGCCGGCCAGCCATTGTCCGGATCGGCGAAATAGAGATCGTGGTACGCCAGCACCAGGATGATGGCATCGAAGCTCTCCGCATCGAGCGATAGCTCGTTGTTCTCTGCCATCAGCACCTCGACGTTTGGCAGCCGGCCCGCGGCGTGACGATTCTGGAATTCTTCGCCGGCGAAATCGACATACGTTTGATTCGAATGCGCGACGACCGAGCCTTGAGGGCCGACGACGTGCGACAGAATCTCCGAGTAGTAGCCGCCGCCGGAGAACATATCGAGAACTCGGTCACCCGGCCGGACGCGGAAGAATTCGAGGACGCCGTCCGGTCTTCTTGCGGCGTCGCGATCTGCATCGCCCTCGAGGCGCGTTTCGACGGCCAGAGCGGCCGAATAGACCGATACCGCCGGCTTTGTTTCCGTCGCCGGAGCAGGCTCGGTGGTTTCTTCGGGCTCGGTTGACTGACCGCAGGCCTGAAGGCACAGAGCGATCAGCGGAAGCAGGCACAGTTGTTTCAAGGCCGAATCTCCGCATCGGGTAAGGCTTCGCTGCATGATCGACCTAATCGGTCGGGAACGCAAAACCGCGCGCTGCCTCGCGAGTCGGCATCTTTAATCGGCCAATAAAAAGCCCCGCGGCGTGAGCGGCGGGGCTAATTTCTCTTTTTTATCAAAAGAGGTAACTGCGAAGTCGGTAGCGGAATCCAGAAATATTTTAATTATTGGATGTGGATTTTTATTTTTATCGTTATTTTTCTTCTGGCGTCTAAATCCTGTACTGGTCCGTTTTGTTGCCGCCTTATGCAGTTACACTTCGCTTGGGCAGATAACTAAAAGCAAGACCTGTGCCAACGACCTGGTAGCCCGCTTGATTTCAGGTGTTTAGCGATTTTCGTTCCGACGCCGCGGTCGCGTGGAGCGCGATTCTGTAAAGAAACCCGACAAATTGTTGCGACGCACATTAGACGCCCTGAAAAAACTGTGGATAAACCCATGAAAAATATAGCGTTGCTACCGTATCTGGTGGGTGGCCAAATCGCCGGCACCAGCCAACATACCGCCGCTCCCGCGGAAACCCGAAAACCGCCGCATCCGTCTACTGTCCGGGCCCTGAAGTGTCAAATTATTCGACAGTTTGGGCGTTGGTGTGTCGTTCGATGAGCCCGGAGACGCTGTAGAAGCGTCCATTTCGCAGTATTGCGACGATGTGCAATGCGTCACCGATGTCGTTCAGCGGGTCGCCGTCCACGAAAACGAGGTCTGCTTCGGCCCCTGTCGCTACCCGGCCGACCGCGAGCCCGAATCCCAGCGCGTCGGCGGCATTCACCCCGGCCGCCCTGAACGCCTGGGGCTCCGACAGTCCCGCGTCCACCAGCGCTCGCAGTTCGGCGTGCGTTGCTATTCCGGGCGGCATTCCGTTGCTGCGGCTACCAAGAACCACGTTGGTCGCGACGGCCGACAGGTCTCGTTCAGTCGCGAAACGATTGACGAGTCGCGCTCGCGTCGCAAAGAGCTCGGCAGGCCGCGCCGCCCAGATCGAACGCACGTCGCTGGTATTGGCGTCCGCAAGTCCGGACATATAGGTCATCGCGCCGGTGCCGCTGGCGACGAGCAAGTCGTCGTAGCGCAGGCCGCTGGGTGATGCCGGCCGATTGTCCGATCCGAGTACGAGCCCGGCCCCGGTGCTTACCCCGATCTGCCAGCCTTCTGCCAGCACCGCGACCCCACGCGCCTGCCACGCGCCGACCCGCTTGGAAAGCCGGTCGGCGGATCCCTGGTCGGCCGACACACGCACCAGCCACGGGTCGCCGTCCGATGGAGCCGGATCGATGGCCCTGACGGCGCGCAGGACTCGGGGACCGGGAATCTCCTTGCCGGACCAGATGTCGTGCAATTCACTGACCCTGTCGTCGTCGACGACCATCGTCGTCACTCCGAAGGCGAGCAGGAGCGGGCCGAGCGACGGAGAGACGTTTTCTGGCAGGTTGGCCCAGGCGTCGATCATGCCGGGAAGTGCGGTCAAGTCGCTTACGTCGATGACCACTTCGCCGCTGCGGTCGCGCCGCTGCTCGACGGCCACGATGCGGCCACCCTCGATTACGATGTCGGGGGCCGTCACGTAAGTATCGGCCAGACCGTCGAACAACCTTGCCGGACGGATAACGATGCGTCCCAATGGCCGTTCGATTTCCGGGAGCGCCCTCTGCGTCACGCGCGGCCGAGCGAATCCACTCGTCTCACCGACGCGGGCAACGAAGCGGAGATCGTCCGGCGTCCATTCGTCGAAGCCTCTGAGCCGTATCCGGCCGTTCGCCGTATAGACCAGCTGCTGGCGATCGCGCCACGCGACCGGCGACAGGAATAAGTCCTCCTCCAGAAGCAGTGGGCGATCGAGGCGAGGTTCCGAGAGGATGGACATGCGCCCCATCCAACGGCCGTCTTCCAGACTGAGGTAGGTGATCAGGCTGCCGTCCGGGCGCCAGGCGGGCGCCGCGAGCGGCGTGTCCGAGACCGCAAGCACTTCGTCCCCGCTTCCGCGGAGCCGGAGCATGAGGGCCCACTGCCCGTCATGGCGGTGAATCCAGACGAGGTCACGGCCGCTCGCGGACCAGGCGGGCTCCGACTCCGACCCCGGCGTTCGCGTGAGGCGCCAGCTCACCCCCGTGGCCACATCCGTCTCCCAGATGTCGAAATCTGAGTCGTGTCTCGCGGACGAGAAGACGACTCGCGTACCGTCGGGGTGCCAGCCGGGCTCGCGATCCGGATAAGGTCCGTCGCCGAGCCGGCGCTCGTCTCCGCTATCGAGCCGGTGCATCCAAAGCGAGGTGCCGGAGGCGTCGCTGGCTTCGTAAACGAGTCGGTCTCCGCTCGGTGACCAGCGCGGGCGCCGGGCGGCTCGCAGTCCATCGGTGATCGCCGTGGCGTCGCCGCCGTCCGCGGGGATCACCCATAGACGGCCGAGGAGGTCGGTCACGAATCGCCCGTCGGGCGCCACATCGACGCTGATGTTGGTGCCTTCGGACAGAAGGACGTCAGCGCGCGCCGTCAGCGCAAGGAGCATCAGCGCGACGCTAGCTGCCGCACTCCACATTGACGTAATCGAGCTCACCGCTGTCCGCCGCGACAGAAATGAGCATCGGCCGGCAGCAGACCTGGCAGTCTTCGATGTATTGCTGTGATCCTTCTGATGCATCGACGAGGATTGTGATCGATTCTCCGCAGAACGGACAAGAAACATTGCGCTCGGTGAGCCACCGGTTCACGGTTGAATGCGTGTGCCCGTCCAACGGCCGGCGCGAAACGAGCGGTCGTCCTGACGATCCAGAGTTCGCGTCCAGACCGCGCGGTCGTGTACCCGATCCTCGCCTTCCAGCCAGAGTTCCACACTATCGGGCCATACGCGCACGCCACCCCAGTGCGGCGGCCGCGGAAGCGCCCGCTCCGACGGCTCAACGAGCGATTGCAGATCGTCGCTGACACCGATGCCGAGCTCACGTCCGCGGTCCCGGATTTGGCGCAGGAGCACGTCGCGGGACTCGATGGGGGCGCTCTGGTCGCTGCCCCAGGCCCCGAGCTGACTGCCCCAATGCCGCGAGGCGAAGTAGGCGTCGCTCTCCTCCGCGGGCGACAACACCGCGAGTCCATCGACACGAATCTGTCGTCCCAGCGAGTCCCAATGGAAACACAGCGAGACGCGCGGATCGGATCGGAGCTCCGACACTTTGCGCGAGTTGTAGTTCGTGAAAAAGACGATGTATCCGGGATTCGCCACGAACTGTTTGCAGAGCACGACGCGAGATGACGGCCTTCCATCGGCGTCTACTGTCGCAAGCGTCATCGCGTTGGGATTCCGGCGTACCGCCTCGGCGGTGGCGTGGCGAAGCCACGCGTCGGCCCAGTGCATCGGGTCGTCCGGAAGCGCCGCCGGCAAGGTCGGTGTCAGATAGGGATTCGCCACGCTGTTCTCGGTACCGCTCGAAGGCGGCGCAGACTATCAAAGCTCGAGGGGAGGATCACCCGGGGAACGCGAGAATGCCACCTTCCCGGCGCGGATCCGCGGCCACGTGGAAGCCCGACTCCTTGCTGAAGCCGGCGACGCCGACGCCGCCGAAGTACATGCTGAGATCGTCGAATCGGGTCAGCGGCAGGTCGACGACCGGAAGCGATACGCCCGGCTCGGCGGCGAGCTTTGGCTCGGCGCCGCTCATGTCGACGTGTACACGCGGATGTTTGACGGCGTCCTCGAGCGACATGTCGGCCATCACGGCATTGATGAAAAACTGTTGCAGCGCGGTCGTAATGCGGTCGGCGCCGGGTGAGCCGACAGCAAGTACTCTGCCGTTATCGCGCGCGACGCTCGGCGCCATATTCGAAGGCAGCCGTGCGCCGACCGGACCGGCCTCGAAGCCGCGCCGGTTGAGTTCGAGCTCGCCCACGCAGTTGTTGAGCCATAGGCCGGTACCCTTGGGCATCTCGCCGGAGCCGTAGCCCGAGGAGGCCGTGACGGCACATGCAAGGCCGCCGCCATCGACGGCCGAGGTATGTACGGTGGCTGCGGACGGCTGTTGCAGCCGCCCCTTGGCAATATCGTCGAGCAGCGCGATGGCATCGCCCGGCACGTCGTCGGAGTAGTCGAGGCGCCGCTGGCGATAGTCGAGACAGGCACGCTGCACGTCAATCAACCTTTTCACTGTCGCCTCGTCCCAGCTAACGAACGGCTCGGACGCGAAGGCGTTGAGCATCGCCGTCAACATTACGCCGCCGACCGCCGGCGGCGGATTGGTCGCAATGTGCCAGGCGCCAAGGCGGGTCCGTAACGCATCACGCTCGATCGCCTCGTATTGACGCAGGTCCTCGGCGGTTAGCAACCCGCCGGCCTCCTGACAGTGCGCGCTGATGGCCGCGGCGATATCGCCCTCGTAGAAGCACCTCGCGCCTTCCCGGGCGATCTGCTCGAGGCTGTCCGCCAGATGGGGCACGACGACACGGCTGCCGGCTGGGCGCAGTTGGCCGTCGGCATGCAGGGCGCCGTAGCCATCGTCCGAGCGGCCGAAGATCAGCTTCCCGGAATATCCGAGGTAATAATGACAGGCGGTCGACAGGGGAAAGCCGTCACGCGCCGCGCGCACGCTGGGCGCAAAGATGGCGTCCCAGGGAACGCTGCCGAATCGCTGCCATGCACGTTCGATCGCGGCGAGCGTCCCGGGCACGGCTACGGTTCCTGCGCCGACGAGCGTCGATATACCACCGCCGTAGGCCATGGTCACCGGTTCCGTCGCCGCGCCGCGCCGCGCCGCCGGCAGGCCTTGCCCGGGCACGGCGACGTTGCCGTCGATCGTCACCGGCTGGCCGTTGGACGGCCACACCGTGACGTAGCCTCCGCCGGCGAGCGCGCACACGCCCGGTTCGGTATTGATGGTGAACAGCGAAGCGGCGAGTCCGCAGTCGACTGCATTGCCACCGAGCTCCGCAACTTCGCGGGCTGCATCGGCGGCGAGTTCGGAGGTCGTTGCGACCGCTACGCCGGACATGTTCTATGGCTCGCTCAGCTCTGGAAGTGAATGACCGAGCGAATACTTTTGCCCTCGTGCATCAAGTCGAAAGCGCGATTTATGTCTTCGAGCGGCATCGTGTAGGTGATGAACTCGTCGACCTTAATCTCACCGTTCATGTACTGGTCAACCATCCCGGGCAATTGCGAGCGACCTTTGCAGCCGCCGAACGCGGTACCGCGCCATACGCGGCCGGTCACGAGCTGGAACGGACGCGTGCTGATTTCCTGGCCGGCGCCGGCGACGCCGACGATGACCGATTCGCCCCATCCCTTGTGACAGCACTCTAGCGCCGCTCGCATTAGTGAGACGTTGCCGACGCACTCGAAGGAATAGTCCACGCCGCCGTCGGTTAGTTCGACGATGACGTCCTGAATCGGATCGTCGTGCTCACTGGGGTTGACCGTGTCGGTCGCGCCGAGCTGTTTCGCCAATTCGAACTTGTCGGGATTGACGTCGATCGCGACGATGCGGCTGGCCTTAGCCATCGTCGCGCCCTGGATAGCGCTCAGTCCGACGCCGCCCAGACCGAATACCGCCACCGTCGCACCGGGCTCGACCTTTGCTGTATTCAGGACCGCGCCGATGCCCGTCGTGATGCCGCAGCCGAGCAGGCAGACCTTCTCGAGCGGCGCTTCCTTATTGACTCTGGCGACGGCGATCTCCGGCAGCACCGTGTATTCACTGAACGTCGACGTTCCCATGTAGTGGTGCACCATCTTGCCGTTGGCGCTGAACCGCGACGTGCCGTCGGGCATGAGCCCGCGCCCCTGAGTTGCGCGTATCGCCTGACACAGATTGGTCTTGCCGGAGGTGCAGAAACTGCATTCGCCACATTCCGGCGTGTACAGTGGGATGACGTGGTCGCCCACAGCGACCGACGTCACGCCCTCACCGACCTCCTCGACGATCGCACCGCCTTCGTGGCCAAGAACGGCCGGGAAAAGGCCTTCCGGGTCTTCACCCGAGAGCGTGAACGCATCCGTGTGGCAAACGCCCGTTGCGACGTTGCGGAGCAGCACTTCGCCCGCTTTCGGTCCCTCGAGATCGATGAGTTCAATTTCCAGTGGCTTACCGGCTTCCCAGGCGACGGCTGCGCGCGTTTTCATGATTTTTCTCCGCTTAGGGGTGGCTGCCCGGCCGACGATGATCGCATGAACGCCGAGGCGGCAACAATCTGCGGCGAACAATTTCGAGACCGCTTCTTGCTACCGTCGACGATTCTCGGTTACAACCCTTGCCTCAGGTTCTTCCAGCGGAAACAAAGCTCATGAGTCTCGACGAACTGCGGGACAAGCTCTCATCTATCGACACCGGCATCGTCGAACTCATCGCCGAGCGTCAGCAGATCGTTGCCGATATCGGCCGGACCAAACGCGACGCCGGAACGGGGACGCGCGACTACGCTCGGGAGAAAGAGGTCCTCGATCGCGGCCGCAATCGTGCCGAAGAGCTGGAAATCGATCCCGACCTTGCCGAAAGCATCTTGCGGCAGCTCATTCGATCGTCACTCGAGAGTCAGGAACGGGATCGAGTCGTTGCCGAGGGGACTGGCGACGGCCGCAGTGTGCTGGTGATCGGCGGCGCCGGCAAGATGGGTGGTTGGTTCATCGATTTCTTCGCGTCGCAGGGATTCACGACGACGGTCGCCGACGAATCCGTCGAAGACGGACCCGGTCGCTTCCGGAAATGGACAGATGCGGGTATCGACTTCGACGTTATCGTTGTCGCGGCGCCGCTGGCGGTCTCGGGCCGGATCCTCGCCCAGCTCGCCGTCCTGAATCCGCGCGGGCTGGTGTTCGACATCGGCTCGCTGAAGACTCCTCTGCACGACGGGCTCGGCGAACTGGCCCGTGCGGGCTGCCAGGTCACATCGCTTCATCCCATGTTCGGTCCGGATACGCGCCTGCTGTCCGGGCGGCACCTGATCTTCTGCGATGTGGGTAGCGCCGAGGCCACTGCGGCGGCGAAAAAGCTGTTCGCCGCGACGATGGTCGAGCAACTCGACATGAGCCTCGAGGACCACGACCGTCTGATCGCCTACGTGCTGGGCCTCTCGCACGCACTCAACATCGCCTTCTTCACGGCGCTCGCCGAGAGCGGGGAGGCGGCTCCAAAGCTGGCTCAAATGTCGTCGACGACCTTCGACTCGCAGCTCGAGGTGTCCGAGGCCGTGGCTCAGGACAACCCGAGACTCTATTTCGAGATTCAGAACCTCAACAAGTTCGGGCTGGGCCCGCTCGATGCACTTGCCGAGGCCGCGAATCGCATCCGCGACGTGGTCGCCAGCGGCGACGAAGAAGCCTTCATCGAGTTGATGCACAAGGGCCGCGACTATTTCGATATGCGTGGATGAGGACCCGATTCGTGTAAACGGGCTCTGGAAACGCGACGGCAACGCCGGAATCTGGTAAAAGTTTCGATCTACGCTGCCGGGAATCACACGTGTCGACTCCTGAGGAACTCCAGGCGAAACTCCAGGCAACCGAACGCCAGCTCGACGAGCTGACGGCAGAGGTTGCTCGCAACGAGGCCAAGATGCGTCGCTCGCAGCGACGCGAGATGCGCCTCTTGCAGGCAGAGGACCTGACGACGCTCTTGAGCGAACTCACGGTCGGTATGAAGACCAGCTACGGGCTCGAAAAGGTGAGCGTCGTACTCTGCGATCCGGATCACGATGTTCGGCACCTGCTGCTTGCCGCGGGCACCCCGGCGGACGAACTCGAGGGTCTGATCTTCGTCGAATCGATGGCCGGCGTCACACCGCAGTACGTGGCTTTGAGGCAGCCCTGGCTCGGCCCTTACACGGCCTGTGACCATCAGATCATCTTTCCGGGCGATCGCCGCCTGGGAAGCGTCGCGCTTATCCCGCTGACGTACCGCGGCAAGCTGCTGGGCAGCATCAATCTGGGCAGCGCCGACACACTGCGCTTCACGCGCGATCACGCGAGCGATTTCCTTGCGCACCTGGGTGTGATCGCGTCCTACTGCGTCGAGAATGTCATCAACCGCGCTCGGCTCCTGCGCAGCGGATTCACCGACGTACTGACGGGCTGGCACAACCGCCGCTACCTGCAGGTCCGAATCAAGGAAGAGTTGGCTCGCGTGAGTCGCGAAGGCTCGAATCTGGTCTGCCTGATGCTCGACATCGATCATTTCAAGCGGGTCAATGACACCTGGGGTCACGCTGCCGGCGATGTCGTGCTGCGCGAAATCGCCCAGCGCATCGAGGCCGAGGTCCGCTCGAGCGACGTTGCGGCTCGCTACGGCGGAGAGGAGTTCATCGTGCTGTTGCCGAACACCGATACCCAGTCCGGCGTGCGCCTGGCCGAGCGCATTCGGACGGCGATCTCCGCCACGCCGGTCGAACTGCCGGGCGGCGAGGAGGTAACCATCACCGCGTCGATCGGAATCGCGGGTGTCGCGCCGGAGCGGCACGTAGAGGACCTGAAGACGCTCGGCGATTCGCTGATCGCCCGCGCGGATGTCGCGCTGTATCAAGCGAAGTCCGACGGCCGTGATCGGGTTGCCGTCGCGGAGGCCGCATGAAGCGCGTGGCTGGAATCTTCTTATTCGCGCTGCTCGCGGCTTGCGGTGGTGAGGCTCCGGAAGCACCGGAGCCTGCGGTCGAAGAGACGACTGCCGATCCACGGGCGCCTGTCGTGGTCTACGCCAGCTACGAAGACGGCAACTACCTGCCGCAGTGGTTCACCCTGTTTACCGAGGCGACGGGCATCCGCGTTCAGGTTCGCACCCGAGATCAGGCGACCAATGTCACCGACGTCATCGCCAACCGAGGAACGCCCCCGGCCGACATTCTAATCGTTGACGACGTCTATGAGCTTTGGCGTGCGGCCGACGAAGGCGCTCTAAGGCCGCTTCGCGTGGACAATCTGGACGAGCTCGTCGATAGCCGTTTTCAGGATCCCGACGGTCAGTGGGCCGCGTTCTCCGTCAGGACCGCCGTCGTCGTCTTTCGCCCCGACGAATTCGACCCGCAGACCTTTCCCGGCTACTCGGACCTGGGTCAGGAATCCTTAAGAGGGAGACTGTGTCTCTCGACCTCCCGGCTGCCGGTGAATCGAGCGCTGATCGCCATGCTCATCGATGAGCTGGGCGTGAGACCCGCCGAGATCGTCGTCCGCGAATGGGTTAGAAATCTGGCCGCGGAGCCGTTCGACAGTGACGAGGCATTGCTCGACGCGCTGGCAGCTGGAACTTGCGGTGTCGGAATCGTTTCTTCGCAGGCCGCGAACGCGCGATATCGAAACGACCAGAGCTTCTTCCGTTCCATGCACTTTCCCGATCCTTCGTACGGCAACATTGAAGGGATCGCGGTGGTCAGGCACGCGCACGAGCCCGACAAAGCCAATCGGTTGATTGCGTGGATGCTGCACGAGGCGAATCAGCGGCGACATTCCATGGCCACCGATTCGGCAATGGCTGGGCCCATCGATCCTGGCCCAATTCGGCACGACATGCCGTCGATATACGATCTGCAGCGCTGGAGTCTTGCCGGTCGCGAAGTCAGTGTCGCAGGCTGGCGCGGAGAGGAGGCGATCTTGCTCGCCCAGCGAGCCCGTTACCGGTAAGCCCGGCTCCGGCTCATCAGAATGAGAAACAGCGGCACACCGATCGCAGCAGTTAGCGCGCCGACTGGCAATTGCCGCGGCGCCAGGACAGTGCGCGCAAGCGTATCCGCGACGACCAGCAGCGCACCGCCGGCAAGCGCCGACGCGGGCACGACGATTCGATGGTCGCTGCCGGCTACGAGCCGGACGAGGTGCGGTATCACCAGGCCGATGAAACCCACGACGCCGACCGTCGTGACGGCGATCGCCGTCGCGAGCGACGACGCGATGAAAACCAGATAACGAAAGCCCGTTACCGGTAGACCCACGATGGCCGCCTGCAGTTCGCCACGTGCGAGCACGTTGAGCTGTCTCGCCCCGAAGGTCGCGGCCAGGGTAAGAATCGCAAGCAGCCACAGCGTTGGCGCGGGTTCGTACGCGAAGCTCAGGTCGCCCATCAGCCAGAAGAGCATCCCGCGCAGCTGGTGTTCCGGGCTCAGGGCCAGCAGCAGCGTCGTCGCTGCGCTGAATCCCGCGGCGAGCACCACTCCGGTGAGCAACAGGCGTGCAGGCGCCCAGCTTCCGGTGCCGCGGGCGATCGAGAAGACGAGTAGGGTGGCGGCGAGCGCACCGCCGAACGCGGCCGCGTCGATGACCAGGCTCGACAAGCCGAGCAGCATGGCGACCAATGCGGCGACCGCCGCGCCGCCAGAGGTGCCGAGAATGTAGGGTTCCGCGAGCGGGTTCCGCAGGAGTACCTGCATGAGCACACCCGCAACGGCGAGCAGGCCCCCGACCGAGAATGCCGTCAACGCGCGCGGGAGCCTTAGATCGACGATGAGCGCGGATGTCTCGGCCGTGGCGCGTCCCGTTAGCGCCGCAATCGCCTCGGCGAAGCCGAGATCGGCGCTGCCCGATGCCAGTGCGAGCGCGAGGGCGGCTACAACCGACAGCGCGAGGACGGCGAACAGGACTGTGGTCCTCGCAAACTGCAAACGGGTCTCCGGCGGAATGATCGCGCTTTAGTGTAAAGTAAACGGCAGTTGAAGTTTTTGTATCGGTTGCCATGAGCAACGATTGGATCGACGCTGAGGGATTCCGCGCGAATGTCGGAATCATTCTCACGAATGACGATGGCAGGCTCCTGCTCGGTGGCCGCGTTGGCGCGAAGGGCTGGCAGTTTCCGCAGGGTGGCGTGCTCCAGGGCGAAGAGCCCGAAGCCGCCATGTATCGGGAACTCGAGGAGGAGGTCGGACTAACCGAGTCCGACGTCAACCTGCTGGGCGTGACCCGCGACTGGCTGCGCTATCGGCTCCCCGACAAGTACGTCCGTAAGCACTCCAAGCCGCTCTGTATCGGGCAGAAGCAACGCTGGTTCATGCTTCGCCTGACATCGTCACCCGAGAGGCTGCGCTTCGATCTCTGCGACTCTCCGGAGTTCGATCGGGCTCGCTGGGTCCAGTACTGGCGTCCGGTCAATGAAGTCATCTACTTCAAGCGCCGGGTCTACGCGCAGGCATTGCACGAGCTGGGCACGACCGCCTATCCGGACGAGCTGCCGCCGCGTCCACGGTGGTGGCCGAAGCGCTGGCACGTGGTGTTCGATAAGGACATTCGCCGCTTCGAGGCAGCGGCGGCGGAGGAGGCCTGAGCTCCTTAGAAAGCCTTGGTGACGGCGAGAATGATGACGCCGAGCAGGAATATCACTGGCACTTCATTGAACCAGCGGAGCCAGCGGCTGTCGCCGGCAGCATCGGTGTCCCGAAGCCGGACGATCCAGAGATACGAGCGGTAGTGGTATATCGCCAGCCCCACGAGCAGCAGCAGTTTGACCTGGAACCAGTGCGCCTGCAGCAGGGCTTTGTTCAGCGCGATCAGGGCGAAGCCGAATATCGCCGTCAGCACGGCGCCGATCGTCATAATCGCGAACAGACGCCGTTCCATGACAGTGAACCGTTCGCGGCTCGCCGTGTCCGTCGCTTCCGTGTGATAAATGAACAGGCGCGGCAGATAGAAGAGACCGGCGAACCACGTCACCATGAATGCGACGTGCAGGGCCTTGATCGTCAGATAGAGCATAGGCCGGGGAGCATACAAAAGCGGGCCGTTCTGCGCGAGGGGCGCGAGCCGGTATTCTCAAACGTGACGTGGCGCACTTCTGTTTGCTGCGCGACCTAAGTAACATAAGATTTTTCGCGACCCCCGGACTCCGTGTCGAATCACTCCCTGCAACGAGGCAATACCAGAGCCGTCTTCGTGCGCGTCGTCATCGGGGCGCTGATCGTGGGAGCGGGCTACCTGGTGTACGAATTCGGCCGTATTCAGGCCGGCTACAATCTGGTGGATGCAGGACAGGAACGGACGGCCTTCGAGGCACGCGTTGCCGAGCTTGAAAACGAGATCATCGCCCTCAATGAACAGATCGCGCTGCTCGAGACGCATCGCGACATCGAGCGTGAGGCATACGCAGACGTCGAGACGAGTCTGACCGAGCTTCAAACGACGATCCAGGAGCAGCAGGACGCCATATCGTTCTACCGTGGGATCGTCTCGCCCGCCGACGGTAATGCCGGACTGCGGGTGCAGGATTTCCGGCTGTCGCGCGGCGCGGCGGAACGTGAGTATACGATCCGGCTAGTACTCATTCAGGCGATGAAGCACGATCGGCGGGTGTCCGGCGACGTCGAGTTGATTGTCGAGGGCATAGAGAACGGCGAGCAGACGTCCTACAGTTATGCGGATCTGCTGCCGGAGGACGCCGATCGCAGTTGGGCGTTCTCATTCAGATACTTTCAGGATTTCGACAGGCAGGTGATTCTGCCTGACGGATTCACGCCGGAGCGCGTTAGTGTGCATGTCGAATCGAGGACACGTTCGATCGACAGCATTGACGAGAATTTCAGCTGGCTGACCAGCCTCGGTTAATTCCGGGGCGGTAATGCCCCTCTGCGGAGAAATACATGTTTGGGCGAAAGAAGAACAGGCACATTGCGGCAAATACGATTGTCGGTCTGGAAACGCGGATCAATGGTGACGTGCACTTCTCCGGCGGGCTGCATGTCGATGGAATCGTGCACGGTAACGTTTCCGCCGATCCTGACAGCGAGGCTTCGCTGAGTCTTGCCGATGGAGCCACGATCGACGGCGGCGTTACGGTGCCTTACGTTCTCGTCGAGGGCATCGTCAAAGGCGACGTCTTTGCGAATAAACGCGTTATCCTGGGATCTACGGCGCGCGTCATCGGCAATGTGTATTACAATCTAATCGAGATGGCGATCGGAGCCGAAATAAACGGTAAGCTCGTCCACCAGCCCGAAGGGCAGGTTCCACTACTGGAGCAGACGGCGAAGATCGACCAAACCGCTGCATGAGACCGAGGAAATGACGGAAAACATACAACCCGCACCGAACATGCCGCCACCGCCGCTCGTGTTTACCGACGCGGCCGCCGACAAGGTGGGTGAGCTCATCCGGGACGAGGACAATCCCAACCTGATGCTGCGCGTGTTCATATCGGGCGGCGGCTGTTCCGGCTTCCAGTACGGATTTACGTTCGATGAGGCGATCGAAGATGGCGACAGCCAGGTGGAAAACCGGGGTGTCACTTTGGTCGTCGATCCGATGAGCGTGCAGTACCTGATGGGGGCCGAGATCGACTATACGGAAGATCTGCAGGGCGCCCAGTTCGTGATAAGAAATCCGAATGCATCCACGACCTGCGGCTGCGGACAATCCTTCACGGTCTGATTCGACGACCGATGCGACCGAGGTCATCGCCGCGGTTGACCTGGGTTCCAACAGCTTTCACATGATCGTCGGCGAGCTGCGCCATGGGCAGCTCATGATTCTCGATCGCCTAAAAGAAACCGTACGTCTGGCCGAGGGCCTCTCCAGCGACGGTGAGATTTCCCCCGATGCCCGCACTCGGGCTCTGGATTGCCTATCGCAGTTCGGCGAGCGCCTGCGGGCTATGCGTGCGGCGAGCGTGCGGGCGGCCGGCACGAGCACGATTCGCCGAGCGAGGGAAGACTCGACATTCATGGCCGAAGCAGAGGCGGCGCTGGGGCACCCGATCGAAGTCATCTCCGGCATCGAGGAAGCTCGACTCATTTACAACGGTGTCACTCACAGCCTGCCGCCGGCAGATGGACTGCGTTTGGTGCTGGACATCGGTGGCGGCAGCACCGAGGTCATACTGGGCCAGGGAGCGAAGCCGACCGCACTGGAGAGCCTGCACAT
>CALZMR010000016.1:4008-30179 GCA_945788575.1 uncultured Woeseiaceae bacterium | reverse complement strand
GCCGACGGCCTCGAGATACCCGGCCAAAGCGACTATGGAGCCTCACTCGACTGGGAGTTCGTCCGTCGCCTGCGAGAGGGCACAGCGCCACAGGCAGGGACACGGGCACGGGACACGGCCAAGGATGTTCTTTGCGTTTCTTCTAAAACAAGCCGAAGGCTTGACAGCCATTAGCCGGTGGTAAGCGCAGCGCCACCACCGGATTTGTGGTTCCGCATGTCATTGCATCCCGGAGGGATGCCAGCCTGGTTCTTCGAACTTAAGTCGACTTCGATTTCATTGCACGCCGCGATGTGTGCGTCGTTCTGTTTGTCCTCGATCGGTAGATAGGCTTTGTCATCCTTCCCGGGGTCGTCGACGTTATCGAACAGGTTCTGAACGTTGAACGTCATGATCGACACGGACGCGTCGTCAGTCGGTGACGAGGGCGCGCTACACGCGCAGAGGGCGAGTAGGGAGGTGATTATCGCGAGCGGCTTCATTGATCCGGTGCCTCGAGCAGGTCGATACGGTACAGCGGTGCGTTGCGCCCCTCGACAGTCACGAATATCGAACGACCGTCAGCACCGAACGCGACGGCTTCGGCATCTCTCAAGTTGCCGAGCGGGTACGCGAGCGGCGGTCGAGCGAGCGTCTCGTACCAGTTCTCGCCGGGCGTATGTCGATAGTAGTACACCGCCGCATACGTCAGGACGACAATGGCCGAACGATCCGGCGCAATGTCCATCGCCGTCGGTTGCCAGTGCCAGTCATTGCTGCGCGGCGCCATCTCGAAATCCCGGCGGCTCGGCGGTGGCAGGGTCTCCACCGGGCCCAGTCGTCGCGCCTCGACGATTTCGTCTGCGCCGGCGGCGATGTCCACCGCATAGAGCACGGGCGGCAATTCCCGTTTCGTGAGGATGAGCGCCAGCTCGCCATCGATGGCGAGAGCCTCGGCGTCCCGCGGGCCTTCCGGATAGCGAAAAATAATGCGCCGGGCAGGGCTCAGTTCCGGCTTGTCGTCGATCGCAAGGTCCGGCTCTTCGACAACGTATAGCGTCAGTGCACGTCGCCGCGCATCGTTATCGCCTATGTCGGCGGCAACGAGGATCGCGCCTGCTCCGGAGCCTGAGGCTGCCAGGTCCTCCCAGTCAACGTTGTCCGCGTCCTCGAGGCGAATCCGCCCGACCTGGCGCCCGGTCGAATCGATGGCGTACAGCCGTGCTCGGGCGCCACTATCGTTGTGTGTCCACAATAGATCCGGTGCGCGCCGCGAATGGGCGATGCCGCTGGCCTCATTGATATCGTCGTTCTCGAGTTCGCCGGCGACACGCATCTGTGCCGCGATACCGGGCGACGCCGGAACTTCAGGCGCGGGCTCCTCCGGAGCCGGCTTGTCACTGCAGGCGGCCAGAATCGCGAACAAAAAGAAGCCCGGCATATAGCCGGGCCTCATCGCTGTAGCGCTGCTGATGTTATCAGTCACCGAAGTCGTAACGAACTTCAGCACCCCAGACCGCCGGCTCATTGACGAAGCCGGTATTGTTGCTGAAGTCGATGAAGCCGAGCACGTTCTCTTCATCGGTGATGTTGCGACCGAAGGCAGCGAACTCCCAGCCCGTTTCATTGTTGCGATAGGCAACGCGCAGACCGCCTTCGTACTGCTGATCGGTGCTGAATTCGAGCGACTCGTAAAGCGGCATGTTGATGTCGCCGTACCAGGCCCAGTCCGTCAGGAAGTAGAGCTCGGAGTTGTTGCCCATCGGGAAGCCGTAGCGGAACGTGAAGTTGAACGTCGTCTCCGGTGCCCGCGGGAACGGATTGCCGTTCAGCAGCACTCGCGACGGGTCCGTCGGGTCGACCGGGTCGGTCGGCGTGCAGAGACCTGAGCCACACGGCACGGTCGCCAGAGATATGTCCTGGATCTCGGTGTCGTTAAAGCTGAAGCCGGCCGTTATCAGCGCATTCTCCGTCACCAGCCACTCAGCGTCGATCTCGAAGCCGAAGGCCTCGCCTTGTTCGGCGTTAATCACCTGGTTGGTGTTGGTCGCGCCGCCGATGATCGACAGCTGGAGGTCTTCGACTTCATAAGTGAATATGCCGAGGTTCAGGCGCAGCCTGTTGTCGAACAGGTCGGCCTTGTAGCCGGCCTCGAACGACTGGATGGTCTCCGGCTCGGCGACCGTCGGCGTCTCGAGGAAGGCGACGTCGCGACCCTGGATCGTCTGTGCGCGGAAGCCGTCCGCGAAGCGCGCATACATGGAGGAATTGTCCGACACTGCGACATTGCCGCTGATTTCCCAGCTCAGGCGGTCGTCCTCGACGCTGATCGGCGCGGCGATGAACGTCGGGATTCCGAGGTCGAGCCACAGCTGACCGAACTGGACAACGCGGAAGTCCTTCTCGTCATTGGTGTAGCGGGCCCCACCGGTTAGCGTAAAGCCATCCGTAGGCTCGATCGACACCTGACCGAAGAAGGCCCACGTCGTGTTGTCCTGCTGGATCTGCGTGTCCTGGCGATCGACGAAGCCGAACGAAGCGAAAGACTCGGTCGTCACGACGAGTTTGGAGTCGAAGAAGAACGCACCTACCTGATAGCTGAACGGACCATCCGTGTTGCTGGCGATCCGGAATTCCTGGCTGAACTGTTCGGTGTCGGCGCCGTCCTGGGTGACTGACGGGACGAATATCGTGCCGGGGAAGGTGAGTGCATCGCTGCCGAAGATGTTCACGATATCGGAAGTAATGCCCGGCGGTACCGGGAAAGACTGCGAGAAGTCGGTCACGCCGCCGTCGATATCGCCGCGGCTGAAGCCGTCGGCATCCTGCCACGAAGAGATCGAGACGACGGTAACGTCGTCGAAATCCCATTGCAGGTTGGCCGTGAACCCGGTCGAGTTGTAGCCCTGCGGGTTGTTGTCGCCGCCGTCGTAATAGACCGTCTCGCGATCGAAGTTCTGATTCAGTGCGTCGTCGCCGGTGTTGAAGACGTTGGCCCGGAATATCGACGAGGTGCCATCGAGATCGCGGCGCTGGTAAGCGAGCAGCGCACTGAACCGATCGCTCGGCGTCCACAATACTTGAATGCGTCCGGCTGTTTCGTCGTACTCGCCGAGCGATTCCTCGCCGGTGAAGCCGTTGGTGATCCAATTGTCGCGGCTGCGCGTCAGGAAGGAGACGCGCGCAGCGAGCGTGTCGTCGATCAGGCTGCCGCCCCAGGCGCCTTCGAGATTGATCGTGTCGTGGGTCGCATAGGAGAGCCTGGCGTAGCCGGAGTTCTCGTGCGACGGGCGCACGGTGTTGAACTTGATGATACCGGCGGTGGTGTTACGTCCGAACAGGGTGCCCTGCGGCCCGCGGATGACCTCGACCTGATCCATGTCGAATAGCGGGAAGCTCTTCAGGACCACGTTCTCCATGACGACTTCGTCCATGACGATGGAGACGGGCTGTGAGGCCGCGAGGTCGAAATCGATGTTGCCGAGGCCGCGCAGATAGAAACGAGGCGCGGCGCGACCGTTTGACGACTCGGCGTACAGGCCCGGGACACGGCCCGACAGTGCCAGGATGTCCTCGCTGCCCGAGAACAGTACTTCGTAGCGTTCGCCGCCGAGGGTTGAGATCGAGATCGGCACGTCCTGCAGCGCTTCTTCGCGCTTCTGCGCGGTGACGACGATTTCTTCCAGGACGGCGTCGGACTGCGCGTGCGCAGTGTTGAGGCCCAGGAACAGCGGCGAGGCGACGACGAGCCCCCCCACGAGACCGTTCACCAGCCGAGTTCTTGGTGTTGTACTTTGGCCACTCATTGATTAGCTCCCCTGAACTTTTTGAGGTGGTTCTTCGAGTGGCGGAAGTATACCGCCCTGCATGGATACCTGCTATTCGAGCGGTGTATAGCAATCCGGCGTGAACCGCGGGACGCAGATGCATTTAAACAACAGATCGCCATTTCCGGTGTTGGTGACCTGCTGGGCCGCGCCGGCCGGAATATGTACAACGTCGCCCGGCCCGACAGCGTAAGGCGCCCGGCCGCCGACGTGCATCCGCCCTTCGCCGCGATCGATCGTGTACCACTCCTGGACGGAGAGCGCATGCAGCTCCGTCGTCACGCCAGGCTCGACGCGGCACAGGGCAAGGGATACGTCCTCGATCTCGGCGTCGTTGATCAGCTCGGTGATGATGCAGCGCTCCCGGGTCCTGAACTCTCGCGGTGCTTTGGCTTTTCGGTCCATACGTGGACAATACCGAAATGCCGGATTCTCACCCAGTTCAGTCCCTGCTCGACCTGTCCGGCCGTAACGTGCTGGTGACGGGCGCGAGCGGCAACCTCGGTCAGGGCATTGCGATGCGGCTCCGTGAGGCGGGCGCCTCCATCGTGGTCCACTATCGCAATGACGTCGCGTCGGCGCGCTGGCTTGCGCACCAGCTGGGCGATGCTCCGATCGTCGCAGCGGACCTCAGCGACGAGTCGGCGGTCGATGCCGTTTTCGAGAAGCATCGGATCGACGATGTCGTGAACAACGCGGCCACGCAGCCGGTTTTGCCGCTCAAGGACATGACCCTCGACGAGTGGCGTGCGATCCACGCCAGCAATCTGGACAGCGCATTTCTCGTCACGCAGCGGGCGGCCGCTCGCTGGCGCGCAGACGGGGTCCGGGGCGCCATCGTCAATATTGCCTCGATAGAAGGCAGCGATCCGGCGGAAGGGCATGCGCACTATGCGACGACCAAGGCCGGTCTGATCATGTTTACGCGCGCCGCGGCGCTCGAATATGGCCGCGATGGCATCCGGATCAATGCGGTGTCGCCCGGCCTCATCGATCGCGACGGCCTCGAGACGGAGTGGCCGGACGGCGTCGGGCGCTGGCGGGACAAGGCGCCGCTGGGCCGGCTCGGGACTCCCAATGACGTCGCCGACGCTGTATTGTTTCTGTTGAGCTCCGCGGCCCGTTGGATAACCGGCGCCAACCTCGTCGTCGACGGCGGCATGTCGTCGCAGAACAGATACTGACCCGGGGCAAAAAAACAATATGAACAGGCCCTGAGTATGGCTACCAAACACATGAATGCGGCGCCCGGCGCCTTCGCAGAGACGGTGCTGATGCCCGGCGATCCCCTGCGTGCCCAGTACATTGCCGAGAACTGGCTGGAGAACCCGGAGCGCGTCACCGACGTGCGCAACATGTGGGGATTCACGGGCGTCTACAAGGACATGCCGGTATCCGTCATGGCGCACGGCATGGGTATCCCGTCCGCCTCGATCTACACGAGCGAGCTCATCGAGTCCTATGGCGTGAAGCGCGTTTTCCGGGTCGGTAGCTGTGGTACGTCGCATCCGGACGTGAAGCTGAGAGACATCGTGATTGCGATGGGCGCGTCCACGGATTCGAACGTGAATCGCATCCGCTTCGGCGGCTATGATCTCGCCGCGCTCGCAAGCTTTGATCTCGTGCAGAAGGCGGTGGCGGCGGCCAAAGCGAACGGAGTGCGCTACCACGTCGGTAATATCTTCTCCGCCGATCTTTTCTACACGCCCGACCCCGACATGTTCGAGACCATGGCAAAGTACAATGTCTACGGAATCGAGATGGAAGCGGCCGGCATCTTTCCGATCGCCGCGGAACATGGCGCCGAGGCGCTCGCGATCTGCACGGTCAGCGACGATATCCCGAGCGGCGCCGCGCTGACCGCTGAGGAGCGCGCGACGACCTTCGACGAGATGATTACGGTCGCGCTCGAGACCGCCATAGCCTGAACGAGCGCCTGAGTGTGATGAGCATATGAGTCTGACCGCTGTAAGCACCACGGCCCGGCTGCCGGACCTGAGCCGCGTGCCCGCCGTGGATGAAGTCGGCGTCAACGAACGCGTGGCGCGCTTTCAGAGCCGTTCGATCAAGACGACCGCGAAGGCGGAGGCGCTCAGGATGATCCTGTCGATGATCGATCTGACGACGCTCGAGGGGCAGGACACGCCCGGCAAGGTTCGCCAGCTCTGCCAGAAAGCCATCCACCTGCATGACTCGATACCCGGTCTGCCGCACGTGGCCGCCGTATGCGTGTATCCGAATATGGTGGCCGTCGCCCGGGAGGCGCTCGAAGGCCACGACATCAATATCGCGTCGGTGGCGACGGCGTTCCCGAGCGGCATGTCATCGCTCGAGGTCAAGTTGGACGACACGCGCATGGCGGTCGACGCCGGCGCCAACGAGATCGACATGGTTATCTCCCGTGGCGCCTTCCTGGCGGGCGAGTATGCCTATGTGTTCGATGAGATCGCGGCGATCAAGGAGGCCTGCGGAGACGCGCATCTGAAGGTAATACTCGAGACCGGTGAACTCGGTACGCTCGACCGCGTGCGCCGCGCGAGCGTATTGGCGATGCACGCCGGGGCCGACTTCATCAAGACGTCGACGGGAAAGATCCAGCCTGCCGCGACCATGCAGGTGACGCTGGTCATGCTGCAGGCCATCAGGGATTACTTTTATGAGACCGGCCGCATGGTGGGGATGAAGCCCGCCGGCGGAATCTCGACGTCCAAACTGGCGATTCATTACCTGGTCATGCTCCGCGAAACGTTGGGGCAGGCATGGATGACGCCGGAGTGGTTCAGGTTCGGCGCGAGTTCGCTGGCCAACGACGTGTTGATGCAAATCGCCAGGCAAGCGACGGGCGTGTATCAGTCGGCGGATTATTTCTCGAAAGATTAGCTAATCGCCCGGTCTCCGGGACAACGGAGACCGGAGCTGAATATAACTGAGCCCGTACAACACGGCGGACTCCTACAGGTGGCTCGATATGGCAACACCGGAAAACAAATTAGCGTTCGACGGCGGTTGGGACTATGCGCCCGCGCCGGAGAGTACCGACCACGCTCGCATCGACAAGCGTTACGGCCTGTTTATTGGCGGCGACTTCGTCTCGCCCGAAAAGGGCCGCTACTTCGATACGATCAATCCGGCGAACGAGCAGAAGCTGGCGCGGGTCGCCAAGGGAAGCGAGCTGGATGTCGACAAGGCCGTAAAAGCGGCGCGCAAAGCTTACGCCGGTCCGTGGGGACGGATGAAGGCGAAAGAGCGCGGCAAGTACGTGTTCCGGATTGCACGCATGATTGCGGAGCGTTCGCGCGAGTTCGCGGCTATCGAGTCGCTGGACGGCGGCAAGCCGATACGCGAATCACGAGACATCGATGTGCCGCTGGCCAGTGCACACTTCTTCTACTACGCCGGTTGGGCGGACAAGCTCGAGTATGCCTTCCCGGGCCGCCGCGCGAAGCCGCTCGGCGTTGCCGGCCAGATCATCCCGTGGAATTTCCCGCTGCTCATGGCGGCGTGGAAGCTGGCGCCGGCGCTGGCTTGCGGCAACACCGTGGTTCTGAAGCCCGCGGAGACAACGCCGCTCACGGCCCTCAAACTCGCGGAGTTGATCGCCGACGCGGATTTGCCGCCCGGCGTCGTCAACGTCGTGACGGGCGCTGGCGACACCGGTGCCGCCATCGTCACGCACCCCGGTGTGGATAAGATCGCGTTCACCGGCTCGACCGGGGTCGGCCGGATCATTCAGCGCGCGCTTGCCGGTACGAAGAAGAAATACACGCTGGAGCTTGGCGGCAAGGCGGCCAACATCATCTTCGCTGACGCGGCGATCGACCAGGCCGTCGAAGGCATCGTCAACGGCATCTTCTTCAACCAGGGTCACGTCTGCTGCGCGGGTTCGCGACTGCTCGTACAGGAATCAGTGGCTGACGAGGTCATCCAGAAACTCAAGGATCGCATGGAGACTCTGATCGTCGGCGATCCGCTGGACAAGAACACCGATATTGGTGCGATCAACTCGAAGATGCAGTTGGAGAAGATCGACTCGTATCTCGAGATCGGTCAGCAGGAAGGAGCCGAGATGTATCAGAGCTCGGTTTCCGTGCCCAAAAGCGGGTATTGGTGCCGGCCGACAATCTTCACCGGTGTCGCGCAATCGAATCGCGTCGTCCAGGAAGAGATCTTCGGCCCCGTGCTGGCGATCCAGACTTTCCGCAGCTTCGACGAAGCGGTCGAGAAGGCAAACAACACGCCTTACGGACTGTCCGGCGGCGTTTGGACAGACAAGGGTGCGAAGATATTCAAGATGACGCAGAGCGTTCGCGCAGGCGTCATCTGGGCAAACACGTTCAACAAGTTCGATCCGACCTCGCCGTTCGGCGGCTACAAGGAGTCGGGCGTCGGACGCGAGGGCGGACTGCACGGCCTCGACGCATACGTCAGACTGGAGGCTTGAGATGGTCGCAGCACACGAACGCGTTCCCGTCGCCAAGACGTACAAGATCTATATCGGCGGCAAGTTTCCGCGGACCGAGTCGGGGCGCTACTTCGCGCTCGAGGACAAGAAAGGCAAGGTCATAGCCAACGTCTGCCGGTCGTCACGCAAAGACTTCCGTAACGCCGTCGTCGCGGCGCGTGGCGCGCAGCCCGGCTGGGCGAAAGCGAGCGCCTATCTGCGCGGCCAGATCCTCTACCGCGTTGCCGAAATGCTGGAAGGCCGCAAAGAGCAGTTCGTCCACGAACTCACGATTCAGGGCAGCACAGAGCGGCAGGCGCAGCGTGAGGTCGATGCATCCATCGACAGGCTGATCTACTACGCCGGCTGGGCCGACAAGTATCAGCAGGTATTCAGCGCCGTGAATCCCGTGAGTTCGTCGCACTTCAATTTCTCGGTGCTCGAGCCGACCGGCGTCGTCACGATTCTCGCACCAAATGACAGCGGCCTGATCGGATTGATCTCGAACGTCGCAGCCACGATCGTCGGCGGCAACACGACCGTGGTGCTGGCCTCCGAGGAGCGTCCTCTGTCGGCAGTGAGCTTCGCCGAGGTGCTGCACGCGTCGGACGTTCCGGGCGGTGTGGTCAACATTCTCACGGGATTCCGCAGCGAACTGACCGAACAGTTCGCGTCGCACATGGACGTCAACGCCGTGGTCTATTGCGACGGCGGGCGTAAGGTCGCGAAGACCGTGCAGGAAGCTGCCGCAGACAACATCAAGCCGGCCATTTCCCGGCGCGGCGTCGATTGGCTGAGCGACGCTGGCGCGAGTCCGTACCTGATCCGCGATACGCAGGAAGTAAAAACGACCTGGCACCCGATCGGGACCTGAACGCCGGTACAGCGACCGTTCAGGCGCCACGTGCATCCTATGTGAAGTGCACTATCAACTGGCCACGCATGCGGGCCGCTGGGATGACGGCCGCGAAGAACGGCTGCTGCTGAGCTTTGTGCTGGCCGCGGCGATCGTGGCCGCTGTGCTCGCCCTCGTGCGCCTGCCGACATTTCCGCCTTTGGCCCCGGTTATCGATCTCGTGGTGCGCATCGTCCAGCCGGAGCAGGAGCGTCCTGCCGAGGCCGTCTCGGAATCGGCCCCAGCCGAATCCATCGAGGAGCCGGCAACGGCCGAGCCGGCGCCAGCCGGGCCCGAGCAGGGGTCGCTGGTTCAGGCACCTGTAGGTCTGGTACCTGCCGCACCCAGTGAAGGGGTGGATTGGGACGCCATGCGTGAGGGAGCGGTGCAGCAGTATCTGGACCGCAGCGAGGAAGCGCCCTGGGCGTTCGATCCACGGGTCGACGAACTGCGCCGTGAGGGCCGGCTGCGCTATCAGCCGCCGGCGATCGACCGGCCGGGACCGATCTGGGAGAACGTGGAGCGCGATCAGCTCGGCCGGACCGTGCTTCGCGACGGCGACTGCTGGAAGGTGATTGACGATCCGAACGTCGGCAGCCAGTACCAGTTTCAGGAGTTCGGCCAGTACCTGACGATGTGCTCGTTTCAGCCGAGAGCGCCGCAGGAGCTACCGTGGGTGGATACGATCCGGGAGCGCTACGACTACCTGCAATACCCGGATGGAGAAATGCCCGAGCAGTCGCGAGACTGACCCGGGCATCGACGGATCACTGCATCAGCGTGACGGGGTAAGACCCCATGCCCGGACGAAGCAATGCCCGAGCAGTCGCGAGACTGACCCGGGCATTCGGGACTTATTGGACTAGCGCCGGACCGTAATCAAGTACGGGCCTTCCGCCATCTCGCCATAGCTGTTGGCGACGATTCGATAGGTGCCGTCGTCGGGGATCGTGACGAATAGTTGCGCGTCAAGACCGCCCCCGGAGTCGTCGTCCTCGGCAATCTTGTTGTTGTCGGCATCGAAGACCATGAGATAGGAGTCGAAGCTACCGGAGGTCAGCGTGATCTCGAGGCGCTCGCCGGCTTCGGCTTCGATCTCGTGCGCTTCGTACGGCGAGCCGTCCTGCATCGTCTCCGATTCCGAAGATAGCGACCCGTTGAATAACACGACATTGCCGGCCTCGATCTCCGCCGAGATCGATCGCGTACGGACCGTCAACGAGTAGTCGCCCCGAGCCTCGGCACTATAGCTGTTGGCGATGATCTGGTAGGTACCGTCGGCAGGAACCATCATCGATACTCTGGCATTCAGGCCGCCGCCGGAGTCGTCGTCCTGCACCAGAGAATTGCCGTCGGCGTCCCAGATCTGGAGGTACGCATCGAAGTCTGCCGCGATCATCGTGACGTCGATCTCGTCGCCCCCCTTAAGATCGAGGACATGCGTTTCGTACGGAGTGCTGTCCTCGAAGAGAATCGGGCTCTCGTTCGAAAGTGAACCCGTCAACTGCTCCACGGCCATGCTTCCAGCCGCGGCATCGCCGTCTCCGCGCAGGATCGTCAGCGTGTAGGCACCGCCCGCGTAGTCGTCGTAGCTCTTGATGATGATCGTGTAGGTCCCGTCCACGGCGATCGGCAGCGATACCTGCGAGTTGGTGGCGCCGCCCGAGTCGTCGTCCTCGGCGATCGGCAGCCCGTTCTCGTCCTGAACGACGAGATAGGCGTCGAATTCGGCGGACATCAGGATGATCTCGTAGAAATCCCCGGCACTGGCCTCCAATGTCTCCGTCGGATAGGCGAACTCCGAGAACGACTTCGGATCGTTCATATCGAGTTCGCCTCGGTATACGCCGACCACTTCGCCCATCGACTCGCGGCGAACGTGCAGCGTGTAAGCGCCGAACTCGTTCGGCCCGAAGCTATTGGCCAGGATCGTATAGGAACCGGACGTAGGCGCCATCACGGTCAGGTGCGCGTTTGTGTCGTTGCCGGAATCGTCATCCTCGGTGAGCACCTCGCCATTGGGGTCGCGGACCTGCAGATAGGCGTCGAAGTCGTCTGAGTCCAGGCTCAGCTCGAGCTGCTGGCCGGCTTCGAGGGATATCGAATGCTCTACGTACGCAGAGCCGTCCTCCATCCTGGGGTCCATCTGAGTCAACGATCCCTCATAGGAGCCATCGTCGCCAATAGGGGCGCCGCCGCCGGTGTCGCACGCGGCGATGGTCGCGCCTACTAAGAGCGCGGTAAGAATACGAAACGTGTGTTGCATGCTTATCCTCCCTGAACCGGTATTCGGTGGTCAGACGTGTGGGATGGGAAATTTGTCAGGACGCCGGGCTCAATTCGTGCGCCGACCTGCTGAATGACGTTTGTAGCCACGTACGTGCCGAGGCGCGCACACTCGGCCAGCGGCCAGTCGTTGGCCCAGCCGTATAGAAAGCCAGCGCAGTAGGCGTCCCCTGCGCCGGTCGAATCGACGACCTGCTCGACGGGCGACGCTGCCTGCTCGATATGCTCTCCGCGATGCACGATGACTGAGCCTTTCTCGGACCGGGTCGTCACGAACAGATTCTGCATGCCGAGAATGATGGGAAGCGTCTCCTCGAAGGAGTCGGTCCCGAGCAGCGCATTGATCTCGTCCTCGTCGGCCACGACGATATCCACGCCGCCGTTGACGACATCGGTGAACGCCTGCCGGTGCCGCTCGACGCAGTAGGAATCCGACAGGGACAGAGCGACGGCGCTGCCGTTCGATCTCGCGATCTCGATGGCCTCGTCGGCCAGCGCCGGGCCCTCGGCGAGGTCCCAGACATAGCCCTCGAGCAGCACGACCTTCGGGCTGCCCATGGTGTCCTCGTTGACGTGAGCGACACCTAGTTCGGTGCAGGAACCGAGATACGTGTTCATGGTGCGCTGCCCGTCCGGTGTAATCAGGATGTAGCTTCGCGCCGTCTCCTTGCCGTCAGCCGCCGGCGAGAGTCGAATGTCGACGCCCAGCGATCGCATGTCGTGATTGAATATCTCGCCGAGCTGATCGTCACGGACGTGCCCGATGTACGCCGCGCTGCCGCCGAGCGTGGCGAAGCCGGCGACAGTATTCGCGACGGAGCCACCGGACATCTCGGTCGCCGGCCCCATGCGGTCGTAGATCGCGCGCGCGCGCTCTTCGTCGATGAGATTCATCGCTCCCGGAACCGCGCCGATCGCGTCAATGAATTCCGGATCGACGTGCGCGAGGATGTCGACGATAGCGTTGCTGATGCCGAGAATCTGACTGTCGTTTGCCATCGAGTAACATAAGCCCTGCTAAAAACGGCGCCTAGCCTAACACTTTGTAGGCACGGCGTTGTGGGATGCGGTACTCTCTTTTTGCGGCCCGCAAACAACAACATAAGCACTCGGGGGAACGGGCGATGCGAAAATCCGGCGGACTAGCGATTCCGCTGACGATCATCATCGCGTACTACGCGTTCTGGACGGGTCTGACGATCTTCCTGATGAGCCGCTTTCCGGGGCTGGCGAACTACCTGCCGTTCGGGGGTGTCGAGGACCTTGCATCGTCGAACCTGACCGGATTCGAGCCCGTCTACACGCACGTGGACCGATCGATACTGTCGCCGAATGGGCCCGTGCAGCTTCTGGTTGCCAGTATTGGGGCCGCGATCCTTGCCGTTCCGGTCTCGTGGGTGTTCTTCATCACCAGCCGCCAGAGCCGCATCGGGCAGTCGTTTCTGCAGACGATCATGATACTGCCGGTCGTTGTGACCGGTATATCGATGATCGTGCTCAACAGCCTCGCGCTGGCCTTTAGCCTCGCCGGTATCGTGGCCGCCGTGCGCTTTCGCTTCACGCTGAATCAGCCGTCAGACGCGATGTATATCTTCGTGACCATCGCGATCGGGCTCGGAGCGGGCATCGGCGCATTAGGAGTTGCCGGCGTAATCTCGCTCGTATTCGTGCTGACCACCTTGATTATTTGGCGGCTCGAGTACGGCAAAGCGATGTCCGGCCCGTTCCTGACCATGCTGACGCGCCGCGATCCTCAAGAGGACGACTACTAGTGGTCGGCTAACGACCCGGGTAGGGAGAGAGCACGCTGGATTCGGATCAAACAACGACGCGTCGCAGTCTGTTGCTCGTGCACGGACGCGACCTGAAGCCCGCCGAGGACACGCTTCGGTCGATTTCGATCGAAGCGCTGATCGTGGAGCTTGCCTACTACGGCGACCTCACCAATGCGCTCCTGCTGGCCGCCGGTGGGCACTACGATGAGGGTCTGGACGTTGGCGATCGCCGAAACGCTTTGTCGGACCTCGAGAAGATCCCGGCCCGCAAGGGTTTCGGTATCCGCGAGTACGATCGCCTGCCCGGAAAGACGGCGCTCAGGGAGGCCATGGCGGATTTGCTGGTGCCGCTGCTGGGCGGCATCGGCCTGTGGATGTGGCTGTGCCGGAGGCTCTCGCGCGACTTCGCCGACTACCTCGATGGCCGCTCCGAGTATGCCGACTCGGTGCGCGAGCGCTTGCGCGAGCGCCTGACGAATTTGCTGGACCGGGACGAGAAGATCGCCATCGTCTCGCACGGCACGGGCGTGGCCGTTGTCTGGGACGTGCTGTGGGAACTCTCCCACGATCCTCAATACTCGGACCAATACGGTGACCGGAAGATCGATCTCTGGCTGACGCTGGGCGCGCCGCTCGGCGACCGCCACGTGCGGCGGCGGCTCAGAGGCGGGCATCAAACCGGACTGGATCGATATCCGACCAATATCATTGCCTGGCATAACGTGTCCGCTGAGGACGACTACACCTGCCACGACAAGACCCTTGCCGATGATCTGGGCCGCATGATGCGCGAGCGCATCGTGAGCACGGTGACGGACTACAAGATCTACAATCAGGCTGTCCGCTACGGCCGATCGAACCCGCACAGCTCCGTCGGCTACTTCATTCACCCGCGCGTCGCGAAAATCCTGTCCGACTGGATGTCCGACTGATCGCTGCTGCGGTCAGATGCAGGCCCCTGTCAGCCGCCGTTCGACGGACCGTGGGTCGTCAATCGTTCGATAGAAGGAATTCAGGAAGGAGTTCATGCTCCGGCGCGTAGTCGAGCTGAGGTTCGGCTCGTCGGCGACGATCGCGTACAGAGCGTCCCGAACCTCCTGATACCGCGCGACGGAAGCGGCCACATGTTCATTGAAGCGGCAGCGGCCGCGATAGAGCCGATGGCGCACGTCCCGCAGCCGGAAGCGCGGATTCGGAGCGGCGTAGGGTGCATCGATCATCCCCGACATGTCGAAGTCGTACGGGACCGAGTGTATCGGCCCGTTCTCGGCACTGAATGGGTGCGTGTTGTGGCAGCAGGCGGTGCCCTCAGGGGCCGAGATCGGCGAAAAATCGGTGTTGCCGATCATGTAGTGGAAGATCGATGTCAGGTTCGTATAAGCCGGGTCGAGCGCATGGATCGTCGTGCCGTCGATCTCCAGCGGCTCGAGGCCGGTGCGCCTTGCGAAGCGATCTTTGTGCTCGATCAGGAAAGCCCAGGTCTCGCGGTCGTCGCGCCGACCTTCCGTGTCGCGATAGGTGATTCGCAATAGCCGCACGCGATAGCTGATGTCGGTGATCGCGTTCAGCATCCGGTAGGTCAGGTACTCGCGCAGCACGAGCTGCTCGTAACGGCTCGATCGTTCCCGGCAGTGCGTGACCAGCTTGAGCTTGTCCTGTCCGTCGAATAGCGTGCCGTCGACTTCGGAACCACGGAAATCCAGCCTGAGCGGCGCAAAGGGGCAGGTACTCGCGTCCCGCCGGTAGTTACCGCGTGTTCGCAGCTCGACACCGACCTCTACCTGGCGGCCATCGGCTTCGGTCCAGCTCGCGGTTCCCGGCAGTTCTTCTTCGTCCGGCCGCTCGCGCATGAGCGTCGTGAATGGCGCCGTTATCGAGATCGTGAGGACCTCATTGCTCTGAAAAAGGGGGTCGGGCTCGGCGGCGCGTGCTACCGACACGACCATCGCGAGAAGCAGGAAGGAAACAATGCGTAAGGTAGCCGGCGGTGGCATGTGAGCTCCTTTGGCGCCCGCCCGAACAGGGCACTGCGACCGCAGTTTAGCACCGCTGCGCCAGTGAGCCGTAATGCCGTATTGCAGGCGCACGGCGGCCGATTGCCGGCGACCTGGCTTGTCACTACACTGGCCCCGTTATGATGTCGGTTCGAACCACAGTGCGCACGATTCTTGCGTTAGCGCTTAGCCTGACGGCAACAATTGCTTTTGCCTCGGAGTGGCGGTTTGACGACGTCGATCGCGTCGTTGCGTTGTCCGACGTACACGGCGCCTACGAGCCGATGTCGAAGACCCTGGTGAACGCCGGGGTCATCGACGAGGACGGGCACTGGGTTGGCGGCGAGACTCACCTCGTCATCACGGGCGATCTGCTCGACAGGGGTCCCGACTCCCGCCTCGTAATGGACCTTCTCATGCGCCTCGAGACCGAGGCGGAAGCGGCAGGCGGCAAAGCCCACTTGCTGATCGGCAACCACGAGGCGATGAATCTCGTTGGCGATCTTCGCTACGTCGCGCGCGAGGAATACGCGGCGTTCGCTGCCGACGAAAGCGCCGACGAACGCGAGCATTGGTTCCAGAGAGATGTTGCGCGCGCCGGGCTCGAGAATGGCGACGAACTCGCGCTGCGCGCGCGGTTTGACGAGAGTCACCCTCCCGGTTTCTTCGCCCACAGGCGCGCGTTCGCGGCCGATGGCGAGTACGGTGCATGGCTGCTGACGAAGCCGCTGGTCGTCGTCATCAACGAGACTGCATTCGTCCACGGCGGCTTGTCGCCGCTAATCGCCGGGATGGGGCTCGACGGCGTCAACGAAGGCTTGAGCAACGATCTGACCCGCTACGTGTCGGTCTTCGCGAAGCTTCAGCAGGATGGCGTGCTGCTGCCCGGCGACAACTTCTACGAACATGAATCGATCGCCATGGCGTTTCGTCCCGGGCTCGAGACCGGGACGGAGACGATGACGGCGATCAACGAGATTTCCGAGCTTCGCGAGTCGGGACTGCATGCGCTGGACGGACCGCTTTGGTACCGAGGAAACGTATATTGCTCGCCGCTGATCGAGAGCAGCAGACTGGACGAAGCGCTTGCCGCGATCGGCGCGAGTAGGGTCGTGGTCGGCCACTCACCAACGCCGAATCGGCGCGTGTTGGACCGGTTGGACGGCCGTGTTCTCGAGGTGGATACGGGCATGCTTAGCGCGTACTACTCTGGCCGCGGACACGCACTCGTGCTCGAAGGCGATGAGGTTTCAGTCGTGTCCGAACTCAGCCCCGAGCCTACAGTGCCGATGCTGCATCCGCGGCGTGTCGGCGAGCGGCCCGCCCCGGGCTTGCTGGCAGAGGACCTCGAACGGCTGCTGGCCACAGGTACCGTCGGTGAGGCGCGGGTCGATGCGGCGGGACGAAATATCGTTACCGTCAGCGATGGCACAGCGACTGTCGAGGCACTGTTCGCAGAGAAGGCGGGGCGCGGATTCTATCCGGACGTTGCCGCGTATCGACTCGATCGTCTGCTCGATCTCGCCGCGGTGCCGGTAGCCGTGGTTCGGGAGGTCGACGGTGTGGACGGCTCGCTGCAGTTCCTTCCGCACCGTTGGATCGACGAGCAGCAGCGCTTCGATTCGGGCCGCGGCGCGTCGGCGCCGTGTTCGCTCGACTTGCAGTGGTCGACTATGTACATGTTCGACACGCTGATCTACAACGAGGGGCGCACCCGCCAGCGGACGCTCTACAGCACCGATGCCTGGCAGCTGGTGCTGATCGGTCACGCCAATGCATTCTCGAACAGGCGCGGACGGCCGCGGCATCTGGAGTCGCTGTCGCTCGAGGTCGATGAAGGCTGGCGGCAGGCGCTGGCCACACTCAACGCTGAATCGCTGGAGGTCGAACTCGGCGACGTCCTCGATGCTCGCCGGCGCCGGGCTTTGCTGTCCCGGCGGGACGACCTGCTCGACCTCTAGCCCTCGACGTCGTCGATTATGGCAATGCACTCGATCTCGACGCGCGCGCCCAGCGCGAGGCCGTTGACGCCCATTGCGCTGCGAGCAGGCTTGTCGTCGAAGAAGGTCACGTAGACCTCGTTCATCGCCGCCCACTCACCGATGTCGGCGAGAAATACGGTGCACTTCACGACGTCGTTCATCGACGAGCCGAAGGTCTCGAGAGTTCGGCTGATGTTCTCCAGCGTCTGCCGCGTCTCGCCCTGGATACCGCCTTCGGCAAGATTCATCGTGCCCGGGATGTTGCCGAGCGCGCCGGACAGGTAAAGCGTGTTGTCTACGCGCACCGCCGCGGAGAACGGCAGGTCGAGGTTCTCGGCATCCGGCGCGGACAGGTACTCCACTTCGGCGTTCTTCGTGACCTCGATTTCGCAGGCTGCGAGGAACAGCGCCAGCGCCAACAGCGTCAATCGTTTCATCATTGGGGTCTCCGGTCTGTAGGTTGCCGGCAGCTGCCGCTGCCCCGGCCGTGCCGAGAAAGTCCCGCCGCGACAACTGCTTAGTAATTGGCACTGATGCTGCCGTTGTTGTTATGCGATCAAAACTAGCACGTATAATCGAGGTCCGCAGCAGCCAGGCAATGAGGCATGAGTCGACTGACGACACACGTTCTGGACACGGCAAACGGCATACCCGCGGCCGGCGTCGCCGTGCGGCTGTATCGCGTCGAAATCGATCGGCGCCTCGTTGCCAGCACGACGACAAACGCCGACGGCCGCACCGACGAGCCGCTCGTTGCGGATGCCGCGTTCGTGAGTGGCGAGTACGAGCTCGAGTTCGACATCGGCCCTTACTTCGACGCTCGAGGCAATGCGCCCGGCGAAACGCCGTTCCTGCAAACCGTCGTCATTCGCGTATCGCTCGATGCAAGCCGGCACTATCATGTGCCGTTGCTGGCGTCGCCCTGGAGCTATTCGACGTACCGGGGTAGCTGATGCCTGCCGAATCCACTTCGCCGCGACGGGATACGATTCGCTTCATGCTGGATGGCGAGTTGCACGAGATTCGCGACGTCGATCCTACCCGAACGGTGTTGCAGTACCTTCGCGAAGATCTGCGCCGTACGGGACCGAAGGAAGGCTGCGCCGAAGGAGACTGCGGCGCCTGCACCGTCGCGCTCGCCGAGCTGAACCCTGATGGCGACGATCTCGAGGTGCGTGCCGTCAACGCCTGTATCCAGTTCCTGCCCACGCTCGATGGCAAGGAGCTCATCACGGTCGAGTCCCTGTCAGTAGACGGACTGCACCCCGTACAGCGGGCGATGGTCGACGAACACGCTTCGCAATGCGGTTTCTGCACTCCCGGCTTTGTCATGTCGCTGTTCGCCTTGTACAAGACCAATGCGGCCCCGACGCGGATCGAGATCGACGATGCCCTGGCAGGCAATCTCTGCCGCTGCACCGGCTATCGGCCGATCATCGAGGCGGCTCGCTCGATGTACGCAGAGGAGGGCGGCGACTGGCTGCGACAGAGCTGCACCAAACAGCAGCCCCCGGCGGATCGCGTGCAGCGGCTCCGTGCCCTGGCCGACGACGCGATGTTGGTGCTCTCATCCAGCGGACGAAAGTTTTTCGCGCCGACGAGCGTCGAAGAACTCTGCCAGGTGCTGGCCGAAAACGCCGATGCGACTCTTCTTGCCGGCGGCACCGACGTCGGACTCTGGGTGACCAAGAGGCATGCCGAGCTCGACTGTGTGATCTACGTCGGCAATGTTGCCGAGCTTTCTCGGCTGACCGTAACCGACGATCACGTCGAGATCGGCGCGACGGTCACGCTGACGGATGCGATGCCGGCGCTGATCGAGCACTACCCGGCGCTGGAAGAGCTTCTGCTTCGTTACGCTTCGCCGCCGATCCGTAACGCGGCCACGCTGGGTGGTAATGTCGCCAATGGCTCGCCGATCGGCGACTCGATGGCCCCGCTGATGGTGCTGGATGCGACGCTATTGCTGCGTTCGAGAAGCGGAGTTCGCGAGGTCGCACTCGATGCCTTCTACCATGACTACATGGTCAATGATTTAAAGGAAGGGGAGTTCCTCGAGGCGATCCGTATTCCGCGACTGTCGCAGCAAGACGAATTGCGCACCTACAAGATATCGAAGCGTTTCGATCAGGATATCTCCGCCCTCTGTGCCGCATTTCGGCTGCGTGTGGAAGACGATACCGTCGTGGACGCGCGAGTCGCGTTCGGTGGGATGGCGGCCACGGTGAAACGCGCCAAAAATTGCGAAGCCGCACTCGTCGGACAGCCGTGGACGCTCGCCACCCTCGAACTCGCCATGCAAGCGCTCGATGTCGATTTCGAGCCGATTAGTGACATGCGCGCGACAGCCGACTATCGGCTTCGTGTCGCAAAGAACCTCCTGAAGCGCCTTTATATCGAACGTGCCGGCAAGTTGCCGCAGTCCGTGTATGCCTATGGACGTCAAGCTTAAAGCTCCGCTCGATGCGCGTTCCGTCGGCAAGGCATTGCCGCACGACAGCGCGCACCTGCACGTAACCGGTGCCGCGGCGTACACCGACGACATTCCTGAGCCCCGCGACTTGCTGCACGTCGCGGTGGGCATGAGCCGTCACTCGCATGCGCGGATCCTGAGCCTGGGCCTGGATGCCGTCCGCGCAGCTCCGGACGTCGTCGCGACACTGACGACGGACGACATCCCTGGCGACAACAACTTCGGCGCGGCGGTCGCGGACGACCCGATCCTGGTTGAGGAAACTGCGCTGTATGCCGGCCATCCGCTGTTCGCCGTAGCCGCGGAGAGCGTGGAGCAGGCACGCAAGGCGGCAAGACTGGCCGACGTCGAGTACGAGGTACTGGATGCGGTGGTCGACGCCGCGGATGCGGTGACACAGGGCTCGTTCGTATTGCCAACCGAGGAGTTGATCCGCGGCCAGCCGGCGCCGGCCATAGAAGCAGCGAAGAACAGACTCAAGCGGAGGGTGCGCTGCGGCGGTCAGGATCAGTTCTATCTCGAAGGGCACATCGCCATGGTGCTGCCGCAGGAAGACGGCGGCCTTCTCGTGTACAGCTCGACGCAGCATCCTGACGAGGTGCAGACCCTGGTGGCCAGGGCGATCGGTTGCAACGCGAAAGACGTTGTCGTCATCTGTCGACGCATGGGCGGGGCATTCGGCGGCAAGGAATCACAGGCAGCGCTGATCGCCTGTATCGCTGCACTGATGACGCTAAAGACGGGACGGTCGTGCAAGCTGCGGCTCGACCGCGACGACGACATGATCATGACCGGCAAACGTCACGACTTCGTGATTGATTACGACGTCGGCTTCGACGACGAAGGCCTGATCGAGGGAATCGACTTCATGCTCGCATCCCGCTGCGGCGTATCGGCCGACCTCTCAGGTCCCGTGAACGACAGGGCGATGTTCCACTGCGACAACACCTACTTTCTCGAGAACGTGCATATCCTGTCGCACCGCTGCAAGACCAATACGGTATCGAATACCGCGTTCCGGGGATTCGGCGGGCCACAGGGCATGTTCGCGGCCGAATACGTCGTCGAAGATATCGCGCGCGCACTGGGCAGGGATCCTCTCGAGATCCGGCGGCGGAATTTCTACGGTAAGGACGAACGCAACATCACCCAGTACGAGCAGGTCGTCGACGACAACATCATCGGCGACATCGTCGATCAGCTCGAGCGCGACGCAGACTACGCCCGCCGTCGCGCCGAGATTCGAGAGTTCAATTCAGACAGCCCGGTTCTCAAGCGCGGCATTGCGCTCACGCCGGTGAAGTTCGGCATTTCGTTCACGTCTACTTTGCTCAATCAGGCGGGCGCACTGGTCCACGTCTACAAGGACGGCACGGTGCAGCTGAATCACGGCGGCACCGAGATGGGGCAGGGCCTGTATGTGAAGGTGGCGCAGGTGGTGGCCGACGAATTCGGGATCGGCGTCGATCGGATCCGGATTACGGCCGCCGACACCAGCAAGGTGCCGAACGCGTCGGCAACCGCAGCGTCCAGCGGCTCGGACATGAACGGCAAGGCGGCCCAGGCGGCCGCAGCGAAGATCCGGCAGCGCATGACGGAGTTCGCGTGCCGGCACTTCGGTGTCGCAGAGGCCGAAGTGCGCTACGAGTCGGATCACGTGTATGTTGGCGAGGAGCGTCTTGCCTTCGCCGATCTCGTCAAGCTCGCGTGGGCCGCCCGCATTTCGCTGTCAGCGACCGGCTTCTACAAAACGCCCAAGATCCACTACGACCGCAGCACCTTCAGCGGCCGCCCGTTCTTCTACTTCGCGTACGGCGCTGCCGTATCGGAAGTCATCGTCGACACGCTTACCGGCGAACATCGAATCCTGCGGGTCGACATCCTCCACGATTGCGGCGATTCACTGAATCCGGCGATCGACCTCGGACAGGTCGAAGGCGGATTCGTGCAGGGTGCCGGCTGGCTGACCTCGGAGGAGCTGTGGTGGGACGATGCGGGCCAACTGGGCACACATGCGCCGTCGACCTACAAGATTCCGACGTCCTCGGATCTCGCTCCCGACTTTCGGGTCACCTTGCTCGAGAACGGCCCTGCCGCTGATGCTGGGTCTCTCGGTCTTCCATGCGATCCGAGACGCGATCGCAACCGAAGCGAATGCGGCGCCGGCGCTCGATGCGCCCGCCACCCCCGAGGCCGTCCTCATGGCCTGGGAGGGCTGATGAACGAATGGATTGAAGAGCTCTCGGACCTGACGGCCGCCGGCGAGGCCGCGGTCATCGTCACCATCGCCTCTGTCCGAGGTTCGGCGCCGAGAGAGCCGGGCGCGAAAATGATCGTGACGAGTTCGGAGACGATCGGCACGATCGGCGGAGGACAGCTCGAGCATCAATGCACGCATCTGGCCGTCGGTATGCTGAAAGCGAACGAGCTGCCGTCGATACACAGGTTCCCGCTCGGTTCGGCGATGGGGCAGTGCTGCGGCGGTGTCGTCGAGGTCCTGTTCGAGCCAATCGACGCGGGCATCCCGGGTTGGTTGAAGGACCTGCGCTCACTGCACGGGCAGCGCCAACCGGCAACGCTGATCACCGGCATTGGCGAGAGCTCCGGCAAGTTTGTGGTCGCGGCTGGCGGTCGCTTCGGCCCGGACGGCCTGCCGCCGCAAGTCGAGGAGCGGGCACGTGAACTGTCCGAGACGCGAGCGGCGGCCGAGCGTGTCGACGACTACTTCCTCGAGCCGGTCACCGTCAGCGATTTCAACATCGCCGTATTCGGCGCAGGCCACGTCGGGGCTGCCGTCGTAGGCGCCTTGTCTCGGCTGGACTGCAACATCCGCTGGATCGACAACCGGCGCAACGTGTTCCGGCATGTCCCGCCGAACGTCCGCGCCATCGAGACCGAATCGCCGGCGCTAGAGGTAGCCGCGATGCCGCCAGGCAGCTTCTTCCTCGTAATGACTCACAGTCATGCTCTCGACTTCGAGGTTTGCGCTCGAATCCTGAAGCGCGATGACGTCGCCTACTCCGGCCTGATCGGTTCGCGCACCAAGCGCCGGCGCTTCGAGAAGCGATTCGCGGACGCGGGCTTGTCCGCGTCGCGGATCGAACGCCTCGTGTGTCCTATCGGCGTCGACGGAATCAGCGGCAAGAAGCCCGCAGAGATCGCGGTATCGGTGGCGGCGGAACTGCTGCAGGTTCGGGATCGCGATGCGGGCGTGAGCTATCCCGATAACGTGCTCCCCATCATCGGCTGACATGGAAGCCTGGCTCATCGACTGGTTGAATCTGCTGGGACGCTGGCTGCATTTCGTCACCGGCATCGCGTGGATCGGTTCGTCCTTCTACTTCATCTGGCTGGACAATCATCTGCAGCCGCCCACCAATGCCGACGACGAGGCGCGCGGGGTGGGCGGTGAGGTCTGGTCTGTGCACGGCGGCGGTTTCTACCGCGCCGAGAAGTTCCGCGTTGCGCCGCCTGCGCTGCCGGCTACCCTGCACTGGTTCAAGTGGGAGGCCTATACGACCTGGCTGTCCGGCATGTTCCTGCTGGTGCTGGTGTACTGGTACGGAGCAGACGTCTACCTGATCGACAAATCGGTCGCGGATCTGTCGCCGATGGTCGCAATCGGCATATCCGCCGCTTTGATCGTCGGCGGCTGGATCGTCTACGATCTGCTGTGCCGTTCGCCACTGGGCGCCAGTGAAAAAGTGCTCGCGCCGGTGCTCTTCGTTCTGATCGGACTCCTGGCGTGGGGCCTGGCACAGCTGTTCGGCGGTCGCGCAGCCTACATCCACTTCGGCGTCGTGCTCGGCACGATCATGGTGGCAAACGTATTCTTCGTCATCATCCCGGGCCAGAAACAGATGGTCGCCGCGGCGGAACGGGGCGAGGCGCCCGATCCCGCGCCAGGGCTGCAGGCCAAGCAACGCTCGGTACACAACACCTACTTCACGCTGCCAGTCCTGTTCGCAATGATCAGCAATCACTTCGCGATGACCTACGGCAACCGATACAGCTGGATCATTCTCGTCGCCGTTGCGTTGGCGGGTGCGCTGATCCGGGTGTACTTCGTTGCCCGGCACAAAGGAAAGGCGTCGCCTGTGCCGGCAGTGCTTGCATTGCTCATTCTTGCAGCGGCATCGCTTCTCACGGTGCCGGTCAGCGGCGTGATCGTCACTGCTCCGGCCGGAAACGCGACGCTCGATGACGTTCGCGGCGTCATCATTACGCGCTGCGTGAGTTGTCACGCCGCCGAGCCATCGCATCCCGGCTTCCCGGCCGCACCTGGTGGGGTCATGCTCGACACCGATGCACAGATCATTGCCGAGGCCCACCGAATTCATCAGCAGACCGTCGTAACGCGTGTAATGCCGATCGGCAATCTCACCGGTATCACCGAAGAAGAGCGATTGATGATCGATGCATGGTACAGAGGATGGATTGTGGATGACTGAAACCGCTGACTATCCACGCAATATGCGCGGCTATGGTGGTCGGCCGCCGGAGGCCGGCTGGCCGAACGGCGCGCGCATAGCGGTGCAATTCGTCGTCAATTTCGAGGAAGGTGGTGAGAACTGCGTTCTTCACGGCGATACGGCGTCGGAAGCCTTTCTCTCCGAGATCGTCGGCGCGGAGCCAATAGCAGACGCCCGCCACATGAACATGGAGTCGATCTACGAATACGGTTCGCGGGCCGGATTCTGGCGCCTGCACCGGATCTTCACGGAGCGGAAACTGCCCGTGACCGTGTTCGGTGTCGCGATGGCGCTCGAGCGCTGTCCCGATACGGTCGCGGCGATGCTCGACGCGGATTGGGAAATTGCGAGTCACGGCTATCGCTGGATCGACTACCAGCACGTCGATGAGCGTACCGAGCGCGGGCATCTCGAGAAGGCGATCGACCTTCACACCGGCATCACCGGAGAGCGGCCGCTCGGCTGGTACCTCGGCCGCTGCAGTCCGAATACACATCGCCTCGTCGCCGAAGCGGGCGGCTTCGTCTACAACGCGGACAGCTACGCCGACGATCTGCCGTACTGGGATCGGCGTTTCGACGAGCCGCAGCTCGTCGTGCCCTACACGCTGGACGCCAATGACATGCGCTTTGCGACGGCGCAGGGATTCAACTCCGGGCGACAGTTCTTCGAGTACCTGCGCGACACGTTCGACGTTCTCTATGCGGAAGGCGGGCGGATGATGTCCGTCGGTCTGCACTGCCGGCTGGCGGGACGCCCAGGCCGTGCCGCCGGGCTCCTGCGTTTTCTCGATCATCTGTCTGACAAGCCGGACGTCTGGGTCGCTCGGCGCATCGACATTGCTCGCCATTGGCATGCGGAGCACCCGGCATCATGAACGATCAGGCTTTCGTTTCTCGTTTCGGCGGTATCTACGAGCATTCGCCGTGGGTAGCGGAGCTGGCGGCGCCGTACCTCGACGACGCGGCAGTTACCGATGTGATCGCGCGGGTCATGGCGGACTGCGTGGACAACGCCTCGCGCGAACGACAGCTCGAACTTATCCGTGCGCATCCGGATCTCGCGGGCCGGGCACAGATCGCCGGCGAATTGACCGAGGCGTCCACTGACGAACAGTCCAGTGCCGGCCTCGATCGCTGCTCGCCGGCGGAGTACGCACAGTTTCAGGAACTCAATGAACAGTACCGCGAGAAGTTCGGTTTCCCGTTTGTCATGGCCGTGAAGAATTCCTCGCGGCAGGACATACTCGATGCGTTCGAGAAGCGGCTCGAGAACGATTACGATGTCGAATTCGAGACCGCTCTGGTCGAGATCCACACGATCGCGCGGCTCCGGCTCGACGCGATGAAGCCGGAATCATGAGTCAGAACCCTTTTCACAATTGGATTCGAGTCGAACAACCGCGTCTCGGTAGTCGAGTAACGCACGCGAGCGACGAATTCTTCGGCGCCAAGGAGCGCCTCATCGATCCTGCCGAGCCGGTGTTCATCGACGGCAAGTACGACGATCACGGCAAGTGGATGGACGGCTGGGAGAGCCGCCGCCGGCGTACCCCGGGTCACGATCATTGCGTCATCCGGCTGGGTTTGCGCAGCGTCATTCGGGGGCTCGACGTCGACACGTCCCACTTCACGGGCAACTTTCCGCCGGAGGTGTCGATCGAGGCCTGCGTCAGCGATGATGACGTACCGGAAGACGGCTGGACACCGCTCATTGAACGCACCGAGATCGGTGGCGATGCGCATCACTACCTGCCCGTGCACAACGCACAGAGCTTCACGCATCTCCGCTTCAATATCTTTCCCGACGGTGGTGTGGCGCGGCTCCGGGTCTACGGTGAAATCGAACCGGCGGAACTGGACGAAGAGGGAATCATCGACCTGTTCGCGCTGCGCCATGGAGGCCGCGCGTTGGCCGCGAGCGACGAGCACTACGGCAGCATGCACAACCTCAACCTCCCCGGCCGCGGCGTCAACATGGGGGACGGCTGGGAAACCGCTCGGCGCCGAGGCCCTGGTAACGATTGGGTCATCCTAAGGCTCGGTCA
>CALZMR010000016.1:0-3983 GCA_945788575.1 uncultured Woeseiaceae bacterium | reverse complement strand
ATGTCGCCAGCTTCGCCGGCGACGATCAGGCTACTCACGACAGCGAGGCCTGGCGGACGCTGCTGCCGGAGACGAAGCTCGCTATGGATCAGCAGCACTACTTCGAGACGGAACTCGAGCCTGTCGGTGCCGTCACGCATGCGCGCGTGTCGATTTATCCGGACGGCGGGGTCAGCCGGCTGCGACTGTTCGGCCGTACCGAAAAGTGAACGCCCGGACGCTGACGCCCGTTCCTCTGACCCGCGAGCGATTCGCGCCGTACGGTGAAGTGATCGAGACTTCTGACGTGCGCGCTGCATCGATGAACGACGTGCGTTTCGAGCGCTTCGATGACCTGTGTAACGTCGATGTCGGTGATGGGCGAGTGTCGGTCAGTATCGCGACGGCACGCAGTGCGTCGTCGCTTCCCTACCGAATCGATATGGTGGAAAGACACCCGCGCGGCACACAGGCTTTCATACCGCTGTCGCCGTGCCGCATGATCGTCGTTGTCGCGCCTCCGTCCGAGGGCGTCGAGACCGACGATCTCGTCGCTTTCGAGACCAACGGCCAGCAGGGCGTTAACTACAAGCGCGGGACCTGGCACATGCCGCTCATCGCGTTCGAGGCAGGACAACGGTTTCTGGTCGTCGATCGCGCCGGCGACTCGCCGAACTGTGACGAACACGCGCTCGACGAGTCCGTCATGCTGTTGGATTCGTCGTGATGCGCCGGGGGTATCGAGCGTCCATCTTTCACTGCCTCGACGACCCGGGTGAGCGCGCCGACGCATCCGCATTCGAACAATTCGACGATGGTTTGCTCATTGTGGACGGCGATCGGATTGCGGCGATCGGCGATTACTCACTGCTGTCGGAGCAGATCGGCGAAAGCGACGTCGTCGATCTGCGCGGCCGTCTGATCGTCCCCGGTCTGATCGATTGCCACGTTCACTTTCCGCAGCTCGACATCATTGCCTCGTACGGCGAGAGGCTGCTCGACTGGCTGGAGCGCTACGCGTATCCCGCCGAGATGCGGTTCGCCGACGCCGACTATGCGCGCCGCGCGGCGGAATTCTTCCTCGACGAGCTCATCGCTAACGGCACGACGACCGCGGCTGTGTTTGCGACGGTCCACAAGGTGTCCGCGACCGCACTCTTCGAGGCTGCGGCAGCGCGCGGGATGCGGCTGATCGCGGGAAAGGTGCTCATGGATCGGGATTGCCCGGAAGAACTCGCCGACGATGCCGAGTCCGGCTACGCTGACAGCCGCGAACTCATCGAGACCTGGCACGGGCGAGACCGGCTCGGTTACGCGATTACGCCGAGATTCGCGCTGTCCTCGAGCGAGGCGCAGCTCGAGGCGGCCGGCCGACTCGCCGCGGAGTTTCCGGATACCTGGGTGCATACGCATCTCGCTGAGAACCACGACGAGATCGAAGCCGTCAACCGGCAATTCCCCTGGAGCGAAAGCTATCTTGGGGTTTACGCCCGCTTCGGGCTGCTACGCCGGCGTTCATTGTTCGCGCATTGCCTGCATCTGGAAGACGCTGACCGCGCCGCGCTGGCGGACAAGGGCGCTGCCGTTGCGTTCTGTCCGACCTCGAACCTGTTCCTCGGCAGCGGATTGTTCGATCTCGCGGCGATGCACGAAGCATCGGTGCCCGTCGGCATGGCGACCGACGTTGGCGGGGGCACGAGCCTGTCGATGCTAAAGACGATGGGCGCGGCTTACAAAGTACTCGCACTTCAGCGCCAGCCGCTGCCGGCGAGCCGTGCCATATACCTCGCCACCCTCGGCGCGGCGCGAGCCCTCGACCTCGATGACTGCATCGGCAACTTCGAGCCCGGCAAGGAAGCCGACTTCGTGGTTCTCGATCCCGACGCGACGCCGATCACCGCGCATCGGCGCGGCGCCAGCATCGAAGAGACTTTATTTACGCTGATGATGATCGGCGACGACCGTCACGTCGCCGCGACAGCCGTGGCCGGTAAGCTGATCGAGAAGGGTTCCGCCTAGTCCGGACTAGCGGGGCAGTCTCGAGCCGTCCCAGGGACAGAAATTCCACGAGATGTGCGCGGGCTTGCCGTTCGGGCACATTCGCGGCACGAACAGCGCATCGAGCGGAGCCTCGAAGTCGAAGGCTGTCGGTGCGGCGTCCTCGCGAGCGTTCAGGCGAATACTGATCGTCCCCTGCTCGTAGGGCGATGCGATCCGATTGCCGTCCTTGTCCTCCGCAGAGAATGCGTAAAAGTTGAAGTTCTGCCCCAGATTACCCATCGCGTTGCCGAGGATCGGTCCGAGCTGCAGCAGTAACAGCTCGAAATCCGGATTCGTCGTCTCCAGTATCCGGAGTGCCGACCGGTTGCCCCGTGCGTCCGTGTAGGTCAGTTCGAGCCCTTCCTCGATGCTCGACTCCGGAATGAACGTGAACGAGCCGAAGGGTGAGATATCCGCCTGTACCACGACCATCAGGAAGTACGGTCGCATCACATCCAGCATCGCGTCCGCCTGGTCACGGGGCACCGACGAGTCCTGCCGCAGAACGGCCTCCCAGAACTCCGCTGGAATCCACCAGACCATGTCGAGCACACGGTTTTCGTTGCTCATCTGCTGGGTCTCTGTCGTGAGATCGACAGAATTGATGTCGACCGGATCTTTGCGCTCCGCGGCCACGGCGAATCCGGATACAGCAATGAGCAGGCAGGTCGCTCGGATCAGGTTCTTCATCGAAAAGGTCCCCGTAGTGTGGTCAGGCCAAGCATAGCTCAATCCGCAGCGGATCGCGGTATCGGAAAGGAGCCTGTCGCGGCCGAGCCGCGAGCGGCGCAATCAGGCAGCAGGCTTGTCTTTGGCCGCGCTCACGAACGGCTCGAGGCGATCGATGATCGATGACAGTTCGGGTCTGTGGCCGCGCAGTTCGTCGATCGAAAGACCCGTGAGTTCGTAAGGCAATACGAGCCAGTCGCGCGTTTCGTGAACGTAGTAGTCCGGGGTCCGAAGCGTCTTCTCACTTGGCCGGTACCATACGGTTGCGATTCGGATGTCGTGAGGGAGATTGCGGCGCGTCTTCCGTCTAAGCTGGTCGACGACGGCGCGTACGCTCGAGCCGGTGCTGTACACATCGTCCACGATCAACATGGAGTGCTTCGAGGACAGATTCTCGAGAAGATACTGGAGCCCGTGGACGCGAATACCGTCGGCCCGGCTGAGCATCTCCGAGTAGCGTGGCGCGCCGGCATACGAGGTGCGTATCGCAATGTGATCGGTGTCGACCCCCAGGTGTTCGAGCCCCTCCTGCACCGCGATTCCCACGGCGCTGCCGCCGCGCCACAGGCCGACCAGGAAGTCAGGGCGGAAGCCCTCGTCGACGATGTTGGCGGCGAGCTGAAACGAATCACGGAGCAGGTCGTCGGCGGCGACGAAGTGGTTTTTCATGATTCCATTCCGGCTGCGGTAGAATTGGGCGCTCGATTATAACAAGCCAATAACCAGGTCGCGCCCACCCCGGGGCGACGCGAGCAACAAAATGGACAAGATCGCAATATCCGCCCAGGAGCTCCTGGAAGATTCCTACCGATTGGGCCTGGATGTCCTCGAGAGCGGTTTCGAGCCCACGCTGATCATCGCGATCTGGCGTGGCGGCACGCCGGTCGGCATGGCCGTGCAGGAGATTCTCTCCTATGCCGGGCTCGAGTCCGACCACATCGCGATTCGAACTTCCTCGTATACGGGCGTCGATGAGCGCGGTGCGGTCGCCGTGCACGGACTGAACTACATCATCAAGAAGATCTGCCATGACGATCGCGTGCTGATCGTTGACGATGTTTTCGACACGGGCAATACGATTGTCGCGGTCATCGACGAGCTGGCCAAACGCGCACGCGGCAACACGCCCGAAGACATCCGGGTCGCGGTGCCGTGGTACAAGCCCGAGCGCAACGAGACCGACCGTGAGCCCGAATATTTCCTGCGCGAGACCAGTGAGTGGCTCGTTTTTCCAC
>CALZMR010000015.1 GCA_945788575.1 uncultured Woeseiaceae bacterium | reverse complement strand
CGGCAACCAGACGGGCGGCCGGGTCTTCCTGTTTCTGTATACCGACGACTTCCGGCGGGATTACGAGTCGTACAAGGAGAAGGGCGTTTGCTTCGTGCGCGAGCCCAGGACCGAGGGTTACGGCACCGTTGCCGTCTTTGAGGACCTGTATGGCAACTGGTGGGACCTGATCGAGCCTGCGGGCTGAGCATGCCCGCGCGACCAATCGCGTCCCTGTGGTATGTCCTCAGGTGTGAATCCGGCCGAGTCTGGGCTCGAGACAGTGATGCACTGACTTGTTTGCAGCCCCTTTCCAGCGCCCATTCCTACTCGCCGCCCACTTGGCTCGCATGGGGCTAATCCGGGCCGATCCAGTCCCGGCTGATCTGACTCATCGTAATGTTGTCGATGATAGTTACCTTGGTTCCGTCGGGCTGAGACGTTACGCGAAGTCGTAGTCGAAGCCCCTCATCGTTGTCCATGGGGAAATAGACGAACTCCGGCGCCGTCGTGTCGAACTCGCCGGTCAGTGAAAACGAGAGCGCCTCCGTCGATCTATTTCCTACTTCAAGCTTCCACGTTCTCTCGACGCCCGTCGTCGGCGTCACATCCGTGAAATACGACAGTGCAAAATGGATTAGATCGCCATCAATGTATTCGCCGACCCTGGGTCCGAGCAGGGGGGAGCCGGGCCGGGGTGACCAATGCATATCACCATCTTTTAGAACGAGCGTAAGTACCGAGTTATTCGTATAGCCGAAACTCACCCAGAATTCACCGTCGCCGGAATGGCGCGCAGTGAATTCGATCCATCGTGTGCCGCGATCCGCCTTTATCTGTACTGAGTTCGCCCAAAGAAAGGTCTGACATTCTCCGGCGACGTCACGCGTCGCGAAAACAAGCACCTTGTTCGGGAACCTGATTGAAAGCGGATCGAATGCGACGATCGGGTTGCGTCCGCAATGCGGCGAGAATGGGATGAGTGCACCGCTATGCACAATGTTGGAATCGTCGTCCGGCGGGCCTGGCGGAAACTCCCCGGGAGGACTTCCGACGGCGTAGGACTCGAAATCTTCATGATAGGCGAGGTGCTGCGCACAGCCCTGCAGAAGAGCAATCCCAGACAAAACGACGACCGCTCGAATCAGACGACTGGTTGGCTCGACTGCTGCTCGTGGTTCTTTCACCTGGAAACTCACCGTGCCTGATTGCAGTGTCACTGCACACACCTTGAATATAGACGATCGTCTCGACCGTCTCAGAATCGAATGAGCCCCCCTCACATCCCGTGATGGCGCGCGATATCCTCTTCTGAGAATCGGAAGAATCGAGCCGCGTTATCGTACAGGATGTCGCGTTTCTGTTGTTCACTCAGGAACGGTGCCTCCTCGATGACGGCAATACCGCGTTCGATCGTCTCCGGCCAGACCATCTGATCAGAGCCGAACATCACTCGATTGCCGTAGCCCGCGTCAGTGATGCCCTGCAAGAAGCGATAAAAGGCAGGGCGCGGTTGCGTGTGAACGATGACGCCGATGCCAACGTGAACCTGCGGGTGCGCATACATCAGGGCCAGCAGATCTTCGAGCATCGGATAGCCGGCGTGCATGATGTAGACGCGCAGCTTCGGATGGCGGACCAGCACATCTTCCAATGTCAGCGGGCTGTGCATCCGCGCACGGTAATTCTGCGATCCGAGGTAGATCGCACCCGGCGGTCCAGTGCCGATGTGAATGCCCACCGGGATGTCGAGTCGTTCTGCGAGAGCCCAGTAAGGCTCCATGCGTTCGTCATCCGGCTCTATTCCCACATATTGATTGGTCACCTCGGCCAGAACGGCCAGCCGTCCGTCGCCGTGAAGCTGCTCCAGCGTCTCGAGCGAGTACTCCCTGCTACCGCCAATCTCAAAACCGAGACCCGGCAGAAATCGATTGGAGGCTGCCTCCCGCCACTCGGCCACGCGCTCGGGCGTCCCGCTCAGGACTCCAACGACGTTTCGACGCTCCATGACCTCAATCGTCCGCGCCAGAAGTTCCTCGTCCGTGGTCGGTGACCAGACCGGGTCTTCACAGTTGGGTTCCTTAAACGCTCGCATGAAAGCGGCCGCAAACGGTTCCGCAGGGTCCCACGCTGGAAGGACGATCGGGGTGCACATCGCCAGCGGTGGTGGGCCTTGCTGATCCGCGGCAAACGCATGTAAGTGCACGTCGATGACGGGAAGCCGGTCAGCCAGCGTGATTGCAGGAAGAACGAGCAGTAAGCAGGCCAGACTTCGCATAGTCATCTCCATGGTATCGATCTGGACGTCCGTGGACGGTCCCGTATAAATGTAGCAGCGCAGGAGGACGGAGGATTGCGTCATTCTGGGTTGACGCGGGCTCCCGGCCGCTTCAGCCGCTGCGGCCCCACCACGAGCCATGCTAAAGTCGCGCCGTGATTTTATCGATACCTGATTACTCCAGCGCGCGTGTTGTCGTGGTCGGCGACGTCATGCTCGACAAGTACCTGTTCGGCGCGACGAGCCGCATCTCGCCCGAGGCGCCTGTGCCCGTGGTGCACGTGCAGGAAGCCGACGATCGTGCCGGCGGTGCGGCCAACGTGGCCGTCAACCTGGCGGCCCTCGGCGTCGAGACAAAGCTGATAGGGGTTGTCGGTCAGGACAAAGAGGCCGACGAACTCGAGCGGATCCTCACCGATCGCGGGATCCACTGTGACTTCCATCGCGTCGCGGATCGGCCAACGATCACCAAGACACGGGTTCAGAGCCGCGGCCAGCAGCTCATCAGGCTCGATCAGGAGAACGCCGCCAGTCTCCCAGGCGATCATCTTGTCGACATTCTCAAGGGCGCGCTCGCCGGCGCCGGCGCCGTCATTCTGTCTGACTACGGCAAGGGCGCGTTGACCGAAGTCAGCGCGATGATCGACGTTTGCCTCGAGGCCGGAGTGCCGGTGCTCATCGATCCCAAGGGTTCCGATTTCGCGAAGTACCGCGGCGCAACGCTGATTACGCCGAACCAAACGGAATTCGAAGCGGTTGCCGGCCAGTGCGATGACGACGAAACACTCGTCCGCCGCGGTCAGGCGATGCAGGAGTCGTTGAAACTCGAGGCCTTGCTCGTCACCCGCAGCGAGAAGGGCATGATGCTGCTGGAGACGGATCGTGAGCCTCTGTTCCTCTCGACCCAGGCCCGCGAGGTCTATGACGTCACGGGCGCCGGCGATACGGTCATCGCGACTCTCGCTGCCACGCTCGCAAGCGGGCAGGGGATGGACTCGTCGGCGGCTCTCGCCAATCTCGCTGCCGGGCTCGTCGTGCGCAAGATCGGCGTTGCGACGGTCACGCCGTCCGAGATCAGAGTCGCGTTGCACCAGCGCGGCCAGGGCGGCCGCGGCCTCGTGCAGCGTGACGCACTGCTTGCACTGTTGACTGAAGCCCGCGAGCGCGGCGAGCGCATCGTAATGACCAACGGCTGCTTCGATATCCTGCACGCCGGCCACGTGTCGTATCTGGAGGAGGCGAAGAGCCTCGGCGATCGTCTGGTCGTCGCAGTCAACGACGACGATTCGGTCAAGCGTCTCAAAGGCGATTCCCGGCCGATCAACGCGCTCGAGGATCGCATGCTCGTCCTTGCCGGGCTCGCGGCCGTAGACTGGGTTGTACCGTTTGCCGAGGACACGCCGGCCGAACTCATCGGCGCAGCGCTGCCGGACGTGCTGGTGAAGGGCGGCGACTACGAGCCCGAAGCGATCGCCGGGGGCTCGGCCGTACTCGAGAACGGTGGCGAGGTTCGTGTGCTCGCATTCCGCGACGGGCATTCGACGACACGGATGATCGACCGGCTGAAGGACTGACGGCACCGAAGTGCGCTTCTTCTACAACCTGCTCGTCTATCTTCTGATGCCGGCCTACGCGATGTATTGGCTCGGCAAGGCCATCGTCAATCGGAGCTACAGGCTCCAGATCGGCCAACGATTCGGACTCGGTTACCCAAAGCTCAGGTCGTCGATCTGGGTGCACGCGGTATCGGTTGGCGAAGTGGTCGCTGCCGCGCCGATGATTCGAGCATTGGCGCGTAAGTACCCGGCGCATCCGGTCATTGTGACCACCGTTACGCCAACCGGAGCCGCGCGCATAAGGTCGCTGTTCGGCGATTCGGTTCAACACTGCTACATCCCTTTCGAAACGCCGGGCGCCGTCAGGCGCCTGTTCGAGGCCATCGATCCGCGCATTGCGCTGATCATCGAGACCGAGATATGGCCGAATCTCTACTACGGCTGCGGCACGCGCGGTATTCCTCTCGTGCTCGCCAGCGCAAGAATTTCACCTCGCTCGGTCGCCAACTACCGTCGCCTGCTGCCGCTGTTTCGCGAGACCGTGTCGCACGGCATCGTCATCGCGGCGCAGAGTACAGCCGATGCCAACCGGTTCCTCGAACTCGGTGCTGCCCCCGAGCGCACGCGCGTGACGGGCAACATCAAGTTCGATATTGAACTGCCGGACGACCTCCACGAGCGTGGGCGGGCATTTCGACGCGAGACGCTTGGCAACAGGCCGGTCTGGATCGCGGCAAGTACGCACGAGGGAGAGGAAAGCATCGTGTTGGCGGCTCACGAACGTCTGCGCGAGGAACACCCCGAGCTACTGCTCTTGCTCGTTCCGCGACATCCCGAGCGTTTCGACTCGGTTCGTGAGTTCCTCGAGCGCGGCTCGTTCGAATACGTAGCTCGCACCGAAGAGCGTTCCTGCGATGCGTCGACCAGCGTATTCCTCGGCGACACGATGGGTGAGGTGCCGATGTTCTACGCTGCCTCGGATATCGCCTTTGTCGGCGGCAGTCTTACGCCCATCGGCGGTCACAATCTCCTCGAACCGGCCGCGCTGGGCCGGCCGGTACTGACAGGTCCGCACGTTTTCAACGCGCAGGAGATCGCCGAACAGTTCGTTCTGGACGATGCCTGCCGGATGATTGCGGACGGTGCGGAACTCGAGAACATGGTCGACTGGCTGCTGAGGAACCCCGAGGAAGCCGCCGCGCTCGGAATGCGCGGACGATCGCTGCTCGAAACGAACAGAGGCGCCCTGGGGCGCCTCCTCGAGCTCGTCGATCCTTTGATGAGCTAGCTTATTCTTCCGCCTCTTCGGCCGCGAACTCTTCTTCGGGTGTCTGCCGGTCGATGAGGAACCGCTCGAGCGCCTCGAGATCCTGCACCTGCAGCGTCCCAGCCGCCTGCTTCAAGCGCATGACATTCAGTATGTAGTCGTAGCGGCTCTGGTAGTAGTTCGTGATGGACTGGTAAAGCGTGAACTGCGAGTTCAGCACGTCCACAATCGTGCGCGTGCCGACGTCGAAGCCGGCCTGGGTCGCCTCCAGAGCCGTGCGGCTGGACTGAACGGCCTGCGACAAGGCCTGCACGCGGCTGATCTCCGACAGCACGCCAAGATAGGCATCTCGAGTCTGCCGCTCGGTCTCGCGCGTTACTCGCTGCAGGTTTTCGCGAGTCGCGCGATGCAAATAGACGGCCTCACGCACCCGTGAGGACGTGACGCCACCTGCGAACAGCGGCACGGTAAATTGGATGCCGATACTGTCGCTGCTGCCGTCACTGTCCGCGGGCAGCGGTGGTAGTCCATTGATGCTGCGATCCGAGGTCGTGTCGCGCTCACCCGACGATGCGACCAGATCGATCGTCGGATAGTGGCCGTTGCGCCGGAACGCGATTTCGTCCCGCGCCAGTCGCTCATCAAGACGCGCGGAAATCAGCGCCAGGTTCTGGCTCATTGCCAGGTCGATCCACGCAGTCTCGCTCGCGGGGTCGGGTGTATTCAAGGGCAGATCGTCGCTGGGCGCGTCGAGATCGGAGATGTATTCACCGGTTATCTCGCGCAGGAACTCTCGCGCTGTCGCAAGGCTGCGCTTGGCGCCAATCTCGTCCGCGACAGCCACGTCATAGGCAGCCTGCGATTCCTGAACCGCGGTGATGGCGATCAGGCCGACCTCGAAGCGCTGCTTTGCCTGCTCGAGCTGCCGCGCGATGGCAGTCCGGTTCGCATGAATGGCCCGCAATCGATCTTCGGCGGCAAGGACATCGAAATAACGCTGCGTCACGCGAACAATCAGGTCCTGCTGTGCGGCCTCGCGATCCGCTTCCGCACGGGCGACGACTTTGTCCGCCTGGCGGAGACCCACGATCTGGTCCCAGCGGAACAAGGTCTGCCGCAGCGTGAACTGCCACTGGGTGGTCTCGGACTCCGTGTCCGAGGAAAAGGTACCGAAGTTGCCGCTTGCGTCGGCGTCTACTGCGGTTCCGGAGCTATCCGTGCGTGTCCATTCGCCGCCGAAGGAGACCTGCGGCAGGAGTACTCCGCGCGCCTGCGGCGCGGCCTCCAGCGACGCCAGCCGGCGTGCCTCGGCCTCGTGAATCCTCGGGTCGCTCTGCAGCGCCTGCTGATAGATCTCCAGCAGCGACGCCGCGCTGGCCACGCCGGGCAGTGCCAGAAGCGCAGCGACGACGATCAGAGACTTGAAACTCATGGAATTCTTCATTTTTTTTGGGGTTCCGGCTGCCGTGAGGTGTTATAGTTGACTATATCACTAAATCAGTCAATAGCTGACGTGCATGATACCGCGTCGAAGGGTACTGACCTTCTATAGATGCGGCAGGTTCCAAACTGGTTTCTTTTTTTTGCCGGGTACGGCAATGCCCTCGGCATTCGCCGTGCCCGCTGCCCGTCCATTCAGAACGAAAACTGCGGTGGTAAAGAACCATGTACGAGCGGTTTCAGCTCCGTCTCGAACAGGCTCTCGCTGTGCCAGTCGTTGTCGCCCTCGTAGCGGACTCGCCGCGCGTCCATGACCGGCGCATCGCCGACGACGACAAACAAACGGCCTCCGGGCCGCAAGGCTCTGACGAAGCGCGGGTCGAAGTGCTGTATGGAGCCCGTTACCGCAATCGCGTCGAAACGACCGTCCGGCAGCTCGCGCATCGCGTCCATCTCCACAAGCTCCACGTTTTCGATGCCCGCCGAGTCGAGCTTCTCGCGAGCCGATTCGAGAAGATCGGCGTATAACTCGAGGCTCACAACCTGTCCCCCGAGCCTTGCGAGACAGGCGGTCAGGTACCCCGACCCCGTGCCGACCTCGAGAATCCGATCCGTCGCTTCGAGCTCCAGCGCCTGCAGCACTCTGCCTTCCACGGTGGGTGTCATCATCCATTGACCGTGACCGATGGGTATCTCGCTGTCGGCAAAAGCGAGCGTTTTGAAGTCGGCCGGTACGAAGTCTTCGCGCGGGGTCTCCGCGAGTACCTCGAGAACGTCTTTGTCGAGAACGTCCCACGCGCGTACCTGTTGTTCGATCATCTTCGCGCGAGCAAAGTCAGTATCCATAGCGCTAGCCTGTAATCCAATGAAAACAATAGCAAAATCCTGTCACGTCCTTTATCCCAGGCGCTCAGTATACCGATGGAATTATGGTGAATAGAGCAGGCGACACACGGCGGCTGGGCTATGCTTGGCGGGAGCTCAAAACGGGAATACTCTGAACGCTTTCTCCGACGCCGGAGACGGATTTCGGGCGGACAATAATCGCAAATGATTTTTGTGCGGCATCACCTCTGGGTGCGCTGAGTGTCGTCAGCGAACCTCGTAACTCTTGTACTCGCGATACTGCTCGTCAGCTCGCTGCTCGTGGGCGGTGTGGTTTGGCGTAGCCGGCAGCGGCTGGCCGCGCGTCTTAGTGAATTCAATCGCGAGCTGCATGAGGTCTCTGCCGACGCTTCTGTAGGCCGCCGTCTCAAGATTCCGGACCGCGCGGAAGTGGCTGACCTGGCGCACACCGTGAATCGACTGTTCGACGCCCTGGGTGAGCGAGACCTGAAACTGCAGGGCCGCGATCGCCTGTTCCGGGACTTCGCACGCACGCTGCCGGAAATCGTCATCATCCACGACGAGAAGATCATGCTCGCCAACGAGCAGGCGGCCGGGCTCGTCGGTCTCGAACCGGCGCAGCTCGTCGGCCGTGAAATCGCGGACCTCGTGAAGCCCGCGTACCGGGCTTTGTTCCGAAAGAACGTCCAGAAGCGCCTCGCCCGCGAGAGCGTGCCGCGGCGGCTCGAGATTCAGCTCATAAACGGCGATGAAGCGGGACTATGGGTCGAGGCTCAAAGCTCCAACATCGATTTTCGCGGCGAACCGGCGATTCTCACCGTCGCGCGCGACGTCAGCCATCGCAAGAGCCTCGAGGTGTCACTGTCGCGCAGCAAGCGTCAGGCGCAATACACGCTCGAGTCGATCTCGGAAGGCGTCATTACGACGGACAACGACGGTCGCATCGACTACATGAATCTTGCCGCCGAGAGCCTAACCGGCAGCAACCGCGATGACGCCGCCGGGCACCGAATCGGCGAGTTGTTCACGCTCGTCGACGATGCGGACCGGCGTCCTTTGGGCGATCCCGTGGAACGCTGTCTTGCGATGCGGCGTCGGGTGAACATGGGTCGGCGCGCGGTCATGATCTCCGACGACGGCGAGCACGAACACTCGGTCGAAATTACGGCATCACCCATTCGCGGACCCGGCAGCAGCGTTTCCGGCACCGTAGTCGTCTTCCACGACGTCAGCGAGCTGCGCGGCCTGACGCGGAAGATGAGCTATCAGGCGACGCACGATGCGCTGACCGGCCTTATCAATCGCCGTGAGTTCGAGCGAAGGCTCGAAGAGTCGCTGGATACGGCGCACTCCGAAGAAGCGGTGCATATGCTGTTCTACATGGACCTGGATCGCTTCAAGGCCGTCAATGACAGCTGCGGCCACCTTGCGGGGGACAACATGCTCCGCGAGGTCGCTGGCCTGATCAAAGAGGAAGTTCGTGATTCCGACTACGTTGGCCGATTGGGAGGCGACGAGTTCGGCGCACTGTTGGTCGGATGCCCGATCGAGAAGGCGAGGCAGATCGCGTCGGACATCTGTACCGCGGTGGCGGAGTATCGATTCGTCTGGCAGGACAAGATATTCAATATCGGCGTATCGGTCGGGCTCGTTGAGATCAATCACGCCAGCGGCTCCATCCAGGACATACTGAGCGCCGCCGATTCCGCCTGCTATGTCGCCAAACAGCAGGGCAAGGGCAAGATCCATATCTATTCCGCCCGCGACGAAGCCGTGGCGCGGGAGCGTGGAGACATTCAATGGCTCAGGCAGTTACAGTCTGCACTCCACGAGAACTCGTTCGAACTCGCGGTGCAGCCGATCCTGTCGATGACCAGCGGCCTCGAGCGCGGTCCGGCGGTTGAGGTGCTCATCCGCCTGACAGACAGTCACGGCCGCCCGACCAAGACGGCCGATTTCCTGAGCGCGGCAAACCGCTACCAGCTCATGCCGCAAATCGACCGCTGGGTCGTCAATGCGACGCTGGGCGCGATTTCCGGCGGCGAGATCCGTCTCGCAGGGAATCGCAGCTGTGCGGTCAATCTGTCAGGCCAGACGCTGGCCGACGAATCTTTCCTCGGCTTCGTCGTCGACGCGCTGGATCGCTCCGGCGTTCCGCCACCGGCGATGTGTTTCGAAGTGACCGAGACGGCGATCCTCTCCAACGTGCAGCATGCACAACGCTTCATCGAGGTACTGCACGGCATCGGCTGCGAGTTCTCACTCGACGATTTTGGCAGCGGTCTGGGATCGTTCTCGAGTCTCAAGCACCTGCCGATCGACTACCTCAAGATCGATGGCACGTACACGCGAAATCTGGAATCGGACCTCGTGAACCAGGAGATGGTGACGGCGATGATCAAGCTGGCGCGCACGATGCAGTTCCGAATCGTCGCCGAGCAGGTCGAGCATCAGGAGGATTTCGACTGGCTGCGCAACGTGGGCATCGACTTCATTCAGGGACACTTCGTCGAACCGCCCGCACCCCTGGGTACGGGCGCTTCCGGCAGCTATCGTATACTGCAGACCTGACACGCTTCCGACAGAAGGAGGTTCCACGTGCTGAGAGCCATGCTGACAGTGCCGCTGTTCATGTGTCTGATCGCTTGCGGGACGACGTCCGACGGCAAGCCAAGGGCGACACTGACGACCAGCGCCACCGATCTCACCGTGTATTGCCCGCGAGACTGGGCCGACTGCTACCAGCAGGCGCGGGATGCCTGCGGCACGGCCGGGTTCACCGAATCCCGAGTGCCCGGTCAGTCGGGTGTCAGCACTGCCGGCGGCCAACTGGGCAGCGGCACGTCGCGTACCGAGGAAATCTATCGCCGCGCCGCTGGGCGTGAGAGCCCGACCGAACGGCGTCTGACCTTCCGCTGCCGCGAGTAGGCGGTCTGTCATGCCGGGCCCCGTCGAGATCCGCCTGGTACGCAGATCGGCGACCGAAAGCGCGTGGCCGGCAATCTCAGAACGAGTAGATACGGCGAAGGAGCGTACCTTGAAGCAGATCGACTACCTGAAACTTGTCAGCACGGCCCGACGCTCCTCGTATTTCGCGCACCCGACCGAGGAAGACGAGGCGCTCAAGAATCTGATCCTGATTGGCGGGTCTACGTCTCTCGGTCTGACATTCGCGGCCGCGATTCTCGTCTCCTGGCTCGGTGCGAGCATCGAAGCAAATCATGTCGGCGCGGCACTTGCGTGGACAATCCTGCCCGCGATCTATTTCTCGGTCGTATCGATGTTCCTTGGTGGCGCTCGCCGGTTGGTGCTATACGCGATGGCGGTACCCGCGCTTGCGCTTTCGGTCACGCTCGCGGCGCTGATGCTAAGAGGACTCCCCGGACACTGGCTGATCTACCTGCCGCCATTGGCTTTCCTGACGGTGATGAGTTGGGTGACGTTCCGGCAGGTGTCGCTAATTGGCGGCGACGCTATCGGTCACTGAACCGCCCCGGAGTCAACCCGGCGCTGGAACCAGACCGTGGCTATCAGCGCCAGAATGATCGGTGCGGTCACCGCTACCTCGAACGGCAGACCCACGTCGACCCCGATGCTGAACAGTGCGCGCACCGCAAATGCGAATGCGAGCAGCATTCTGAACAGATGTCGCTTGATCCACTTGGCGTGTTCAGCCGGCCGATTCAGGAAGAGTCGAACGTCGCCGACCACGAGGATCAGGAATACGCTCGCGTAAAGCGCCGGGCCGAAAAGCTGGCCAAGGTTGCCCTGAGATACGTTACGAACGAAGAACAATGCGCTGAATGCGAACAGTACGGCGGGGATTGCAACAAGGATCTTTTCCAGCACCGGAGCCGCGCCGATACCATTGCGTATTGCCAGCACGCTGGTCGCGAGCAGATACAGCGTGGCTGCTGACATCACATATACCAGCGGACCGATGTTCCCGCCGACGAATGCGAGCGCTGTAAGAGACGCGACAACCATCGGCAACACGAAGATCCGGCCGGCCAGTTTGTGCAAGCGCGATCCCTTGGTCGTGACAAGCGCGACGATCGCGCCGGCCATGGCGGCGATGCCAAAAACGACGTGAAGCAGCCAGGGAGCAGGGTCGTGGGGTTCCCACATGTCGGCCTCCTTTTTTCTTGCTGATGCTAGCACAGCGCAAACGGCGCCTTGGGAACCCCAAAAAAAAGCCGCCGGAGAACCGGCGGCTTTTCTTTCTTACGTTGCTGGTCGCGACTAGACGAGCAGCGGCACGATCAAGAGCGCAACGATGTTGATGATCTTGATCAGCGGGTTGATTGCCGGGCCGGCCGTATCCTTGTACGGGTCGCCGACCGTGTCGCCGGTAATGGCAGCCTTGTGTGCGTCGGAACCCTTACCGCCGCAATTGCCGTCTTCGATGTACTTCTTGGCGTTGTCCCAGGCACCGCCGCCGGCCGTCATGGAGATGGCGACGAACAGGCCCGTGACGATCGTGCCGAGCAGGACGCCGCCGAGCGCTTCCACGCCCAGCGTGAAGCCGACGATGATCGGAACCGCGATCGGCAACAGCGACGGGATGACCATTTCCTTGATCGCTGCCTTGGTCAGAAGGTCGACGGCGCGGCTGTAGTCCGGCTTGCCGGTGCCCTCCATGATGCCCTCGATCTCCCTGAACTGACGGCGAACTTCGTTGACGACCGAGCTGGCCGCACGACCGACGGCTTCCATCGCCAGCGCCCCGAACAGGTACGGAACGAGACCGCCGATGAACAAGCCGATGATCACCCGGTAGTCGTTGAGCAGGAACGTGACGTCGAGTCCCTCCTGCGCCAGCGCATTGTTGTAGTCGGCGAACAGCACGAGTGCGGCGAGACCGGCCGAGCCAATGGCGTAGCCTTTGGTAACCGCCTTGGTCGTGTTGCCGACCGCGTCGAGCTGGTCGGTGATCTTGCGAACTTCCGGCGGAAGCTCGGCCATCTCGGCGATGCCGCCCGCGTTGTCGGTGATCGGCCCGAATGCGTCGAGCGCCACGACGACACCCGTCATCGAGAGCATCGTGGTCGCGGCAATTGCAATGTTGTACAGACCGCCCATCGTGTCGTCGGCAAGCGCGAACGCACCCCAGATGCTCGCGCAGACGGCGATGACGGGCAGTGCGGTCGCCTTCATCGAGATGCCGAGGCCGGCGATGATGTTGGTCGCGTCGCCGGTCAGCGAGGCGTTAGCGATTCTCTTGACCGGGGCGAACTCGGTGCCGGTGTAGTACTCGGTGATGACGACCATAGCAGCCGTCAGTCCGAGGCCGATGAGCGACGAATAGAAGATATTCATTGCCTGGCCGCTGTCGCCCAGCATGGCATTCGTGACGAAGTAGAAGGCGATGCCTGCCAGCACGCCAGCGACGATCATGCCGCGGTACAGCGCGCCCATGATCTTTCCGCCTTCGGACGTCTTGACGAAGAACGTGCCGATGATCGATGCGACGATCGACACCGCGCCGAGCACCAGCGGGTACATAACGGCTTCCGCCCCGAATCCGGGCGTTTGCGCAACCAGACCACCGAGCAGCATCGTCGCGATGATCGTAACCGCGTAGGTCTCGAAGAGGTCGGCCGCCATGCCCGCGCAGTCGCCAACGTTGTCGCCGACGTTGTCCGCGATCACACCCGGGTTGCGGGGATCGTCTTCCGGGATGCCCGCTTCGACCTTGCCGACGAGGTCGGCGCCGACGTCGGCACCCTTCGTGAAGATACCGCCGCCCAGTCGAGCGAAGATCGAGATCAGCGAACCGCCGAAGGCGAGGCCGACGAGCGCGTGCACGGCGTCATCGTCCGAAGCGCCGATCTGCTTCAGGATCAGGAAGTAACCGGCTACGCCGAGCAGGCCGAGGCCGACGACCAGCATTCCCGTGATCGCTCCGCCTCGGAAAGCGACGTCCAGCGCTGGATTTACGCCGCTCTTGGCCGCTTCCGCCGTGCGGACGTTCGCACGTACCGACACGTACATGCCGATGTAGCCGGCCAGGGCCGAAAAGACCGCGCCGATCGCGAAGCCGATAGCGATCGTCCAGCCGAGGGCGAATCCAAGCACGACGGCGAGTACGACGCCGACCATGCCGATCGTCGTGTACTGGCGATCCATGTAAGCCTTAGCGCCTTCCTGGATCGCCGCTGCGATCTCCTGCATTCGGTCGCTGCCGGCCGGTTGCTTGAGAATCCACTGCGTTGAGAACACTCCGAACAGTATGGCGAGTCCGCCAGCACCGATCGAGAGCCACAGGGCCAACTCGTTTGACATCAGATAATCTCCTGAGAGTGCGTCGAGATCGAACGAGGCCGATGACGCCTGCTCGAAAGCGGCGTCGGGAAGTCGTTCGTTAGAGTCTCGTTGTTATTTAGTAGGGTCGGCGGCCGTATCCCCGCGCCCCAAAAGCATGTGGAGCCGGCCGGTCGAGGCGCCGCATCATACCACAAATTTCGTCTGTAACTTAGGCGCTACCGAGACGTTCTTCAGCGTCGCATACTTCGGTAAGCCATTGACATAAGGCGGATAATCCTCGCCACTGATCAGCGGCTCCAGATATCGGCGGGCCGCCGCGGTGATGCCGAATCCATCCTTGGTGATGTAGCGCTTCGGCAGCATCTTCTCTTTGTTGGCGATCCGCGAGAGCGGCGCGGACGCGATGGTCCAGCGATATGGCTTGTCCGAGACTCGCTTGATGACCGGCATCACGGCCGATTTGCCCGCGACGGCGAACTTCACGGCCGCGGCCCCCACGGCGTAGGCCTGCTTGACGTCTGTCGCCGAGGCGATGTGCCGCGCCGAGCGTTGCAGATAGTCGGCAATGGCGTAGTGATACTTGTAGCCCAGATTGTCACGGACCATCTGCGCCACGACCGGCGCGACGCCGCCGAGCTGGGCGTGGCCGAAGGCATCACGAGTGCCGGCCTCCGCCAGGAAGCGGCCGTCTCTGTATGCCGCACCCTCGCTGACGACGATCACGCAGTAGTCGTATTTCTGGACGCACTCGCGCACGCGCTTGAGAAAGGCTCTCTGCTTGAAGGGCACCTCGGGGAACAGGATGATATGCGGAGCGTCTCCGGGCTTGTCGCCCGCGAGGCCGCCCGCGGCGGCGATCCAGCCTGCGTGCCGGCCCATGACCTCGAGGATGAATACTTTGGTCGACGTCTTCGCCATCGAGGCGACGTCCATCGCCGCCTCGCGCGTCGACACGGCCACGTACTTGGCGACCGAGCCGAAGCCCGGGCAGGTATCGGTTATTGGCAGGTCGTTGTCGACCGTCTTGGGAATGCCGAGGCAGGTCACTGGAAAGCCCATCTTCTTCGAGATCAGCGAGACCTTGTGTGCTGTGTCCATCGAGTCGTTGCCGCCGTTGTAGAAGAAGTAGCCGATGTTGTGGGCACGGAAGACCTCGATAAGCCGCTCGTATTCGGCGCGGTTCTCCTCGATGCCCTTGAGCTTGTAGCGAGCCGAACCGAATGCGCCGCCCGGCATGTTCTTTAGCGCAGCGATCGTTCTGGCGCTCTCGCGATTGGTGTTGATCATGTCTTCGGTGAGCGCGCCGATGATGCCGTTGCGACCGGCATATACGTTTGCGATCTTCGCTTTGTGCTTGCGCGCGGTCTCGATGACGCCACAGGCGGTTGCGTTGATCACGGCGGTCACGCCGCCGGACTGGGCATAGAAGGCATTCATTGCAGGCATCGACGATTCCTCTGTGGTTGCTTGCGGACCCGCGAACCCGATTCGCGACAATCGCATGGGTCCCCGAAAGGCAGGGAGCATAGCCGAAACGGGTGTACCGTTCATCGCTTTCGGGGCGCTGCATTGACCTGCGTTGGCAGAGCCGGTAGCGTACCCGGCCGCGGTCGGCGTCGTGCCGGTCAGACAAGATCAAACGGAGTCGAATCGATGCGCATCGTTCTGCTGGGAGCGCCCGGGTCGGGTAAGGGGACACAGGCCAAGAAGCTGAGTGCCGACAAGCACGTCCCGCACATTTCGACGGGCGACATGCTGCGCGCGGCAATTGCCGAAGGCACGCGCTTTGGTCAGAAGGCCAAGGCGACCGTGGACGCCGGCAATCTCGTCTCCGACGACATCATGCTCGGCATCATCGCCGAGCGCCTGGGGCAGGACGACGCCCAGGACGGATTTATCCTCGACGGATTTCCCAGAACACGGCAGCAGGCGACCGATCTCGACGAATTGCTCGACGAACTCAGCGTGCCGCTCGACGCGGCCGTCCTCATGGACGTCGACTTCGATGTGCTACTGAAGCGCCTGACCGGTCGCAGGACCTGCTCGAAGACGGGCAAGTTGCTCAACATCTATTTCTCGTCGCAGGAAGAACTCGACGCGGTCGTAGCGGCCGGCGGCGAGCTGATTCAGCGCGAAGACGACAACGAAGAGACCATCGGCAATCGCCTCGAGGTCTATCGCGAAAACACGGAGCCGGTGGTCGAGTTCTATCGAGGCCGAAACAGGCTGACGAGCGTGGATGCCGACGGCGCTATCGATGAGGTCTACACGCGGCTTACCGCCGCTCTCGGCTGACGGCCACACGCGGCCGATGACCGTGCTCGGCCAGATCAACCTGCCTCGAGCAGCTCCGCAAGGCGGTCGCCAATCAGTGCTTTGCGCCAGCCGCCGAACACTCTTGATTCGTGCTTCCCGTCGATGATCGCGCCGGAAAGCTCCTTGCGCGAGGCAATGGTCTCGGCAGCGATACCGAGTTCCGCGGCACACTCCTTCACGACGCCTTGCATTCGCTTCAAGAGATTCTTCTGGCCTTCGTCCGGCGGCCGCGGCGGTTGATAGCCCGAGCCGTTGCGGGATGCCTCGTCGACGACCCTGACGATGTCCTTGCCCGCTCTTGCGACCAGTTTGGCGGGCATTTCGTCGACACGCGTCAGCGCGCTCGTGCTCGACGGCACCGCGTTCGCGATGTTGATAATGATATTGTCCCGCAATATCCACTGTCGCGGCCGATTGCGATTCAGCGCTTCCTCTTCCCGCCAGGTCGCGAGGGCGGCAGCTACCGCTCGACGCGTACCGCGGAGGTTGCGCGCCCCCTTCAGCCGCGAGACTGCCCCAGCCGGATTGACGTCATATAAGTCTGGATCGAGCAGTAGGCTGGAATCCGCAGCGGCCCATTCGAGTCGGCCCTTCGCATCCAGACGCTCGGCGAGCTGCTCCCATGCCGGCAGCAGGTACTCCACATCCTCCGCGGCATACTCCAGATACGCATCCGGAAGCGGGCGCTTCGACCAGTCGGCGCGCGTGTGGCTCTTGGGCAGCTCGATGTCGAAGAGTTCATTGACCAGGCTGCCGTATCCGATCTGCGGCTGAAAGCCGAGAAGGCCCGCGGCAACCTGCGTGTCGAAAATCGACGCTGGCATTCGCTCTGTCGCCTGGTAGATGACTTCGATGTCCTGCCGTGCGGAGTGCACAACCCATTCCGATCCGGCGAGGCTCGCCCAGAAAGCGTCCAGGTCGCGATCGGCGAGCGGGTCGACGCAGTAAATGTGATCCGAAGTCGCAATCTGCAGCAGGCAGAGCTGCGCAAAGTACGTCCGCTCGCGCATGAATTCGGTGTCGACACCGATGCGCGTTTCAGATTGGAGTTTTTCGGAAAGACGGTCGATCTGGTCGACCAGGGTAAAGGCGGGCATGCCGACAGGTTAACATGCGATCATTGACGCTTCGCTATTGGACGCCGCTTTTAGAGAGGCTCACGTTGCTCGCGCTGATACGGACGTTGGTCGATATCACTCTGCTGCGCAAGGGTCCGGAGGAGATTCCGTACTCGTGGATGCTGCTGCATATGTGCATCCTGCTCTGGATGCTGGCGCTGATGGCCACGGCGGCTCTGATCACGAATTTCGATGCCACCGATGCGTGGATCAGCCTGGCCAGCGCGATCGTCGGCGCGATCTGTTACGTCATCGTTCTCACGGCGATGGGACACGGCGGCCGCGCCGTCCAGACACTGGCCGCGCTGATCGGCTGCGGTGCGCTGATCTCGTTCACCATGCTTGCCGAAATCGTACTTTTCACGCCCTTTCTCGGCCGCGATATCGCCAGCCTCATGGCGTTCATCGTGCTCGTCTGGTCGGTTCCCGTGAAAGGACATATCATTGCGCGCGCGATCAACTGGCACTGGTATGCCGGTATCGTCATCGCGTTCTCGATTTTTATCCTGCAGCTCGCGTTCACGCAATCGATGACGGCGGAGCCCTGACCGACTAATGCACGTACACATACTTGGAATATGCGGCACATTCATGGGTGGAGTCGCCGCACTCGCTGCCGCTGCCGGACATCGAGTAACCGGCTGTGACGCGGCGGTGTATCCGCCAATGAGTACCCAGCTCAGGAATCTCGGCATAGAGATACACGAAGGCTTCGATGCGGCGCAGCTCGAGCCCGCGCCGGACTGCGTCGTGGTCGGAAATGTGATGAGCCGCGGCACGGAAGTCGTTGAGGCAATGCTCGATGCCGGGCTGGATTACCGTTCCGGCCCGCAATGGCTTGCCGAGCACGTTTTGGCTGGTTGCCATGTCCTTGCGGTGGCCGGCACTCATGGCAAGACGACGACGGCGAGTATGCTGGCCTGGATTCTTGAAGACGCGGGTCTGGCGCCGGGTTTTCTGATCGGAGGCATCCCTGCGAATTTCGGTGCGTCGGCGCGATTCGGGGCAGGGCGCTTTTTCGTGGTCGAGGCTGACGAGTACGACACGGCGTTCTTCGACAAACGCGCAAAGTTCGTCCATTACAAGCCGCGCACGTTGATCCTGAACAATCTCGAATACGACCACGCGGATATCTATACCGATCTGGCGGCGATCCAGTGGCAGTTCCACCAACTTCTCCGGACCGTGCCGGGAGGCGGCCGTATCGTGGCCAATGCAGCGGACGAGAATCTCACGGCTGTCATCGAGATGGGCTGCTGGACGCCGGTCGAATATTTCGGTCTCGACGCCGCTGCCGATTGGCATGGCGATTTCACGGACGCCGCCGAACGCAGAATCGAGGTCGCGTGCGGCTCCGGGAAGGCCGGCGCGCGATGGGCCATGAGTGGGCGGCACAATCTGGAGAATGCCGTCGCCGCGATCGCCGCGGCGCGTTCCGCTGGCGTATCACTGCAGCAAGCCGTGGATGCGCTGTCTCGTTTCGAGGGCGTTAAACGCCGCATGGAGCGTACCGCGACGGTCGCGGATATCGCCATCTACGATGACTTCGCGCATCACCCGACCGCGATTCGACGCTCTATCGGCGGACTCAAGCGACGGTATCCCGGACATCGAATCGTTGTCGTGCTGGAGCCCCGGTCGAATACGATGAAACTCGGCGTGCACAATTCCGAGCTCGCAGATGCGCTGAGTAAGGCTGACCTGATATGGATGTTTCGGCCGGGCGACATGGGCGAGGACTTCGATACCGCGCTCGAACCGCTGGGCAAGAAGCTCCGGATCTTCGACGACTACGATCAGCTCGTCGGTGACATGTCGACGCGGGTGCTCTCGGGCGACCAGGTCGTGTTCATGAGTAACGGCGGCTTCGGCGGCGCCAGGCAGACCCTTACGGCGGTTCTGCAACGGACCCGCGGCACTCCCGGCCCCGCCTGACTGTCTATACTTAATCAGGTTCACGACGCGAGCGCCCTGCACGTGCAGATACCGCTGTTTCCACTCAACACCGTACTTTTCCCGGGCGGGCCTTTGCCGCTCAGGATATTCGAGGCGCGTTACATCGACATGATCGGCGAGCGAATGCGCAGCGGCGCTCCGTTCGGTGTCGTACTCATTCACGAGGGTCAGGAAGCCGGCGCGGCGTCGACCTATAGCGTCGGTACGCTCGCGCGCATAACGGACTGGTACCAGGGGAGCGATGGACTCCTCGGCGTAACGGCCGTCGGCGAGCAGCGTTTTCGAATTGAATCGACGTCCCGTATGCCGGACGGCCTCAACGTAGCCGAGGTCGAGATCCTGCCTGACGAGGAGCCGATGGCCCTGCCCGAAGCGTATACGGGCATGGCGGAAATTCTGGAGGGCGTGCTGGACGACCTCGGCCGCTTGTACGAGTCCCTCGAGCGTTGCTACGACGATGCGGGCTGGGTCAGCTACCGGTTTGTCGAGATACTGCCGGTCGATCTCGAGCAGAAGCAATACTGTCTGGAGCAGGCCGATCCGGCCGAGCGGCTGAAAATCGTCAACGAGCTACTGTACAGCGTCAGGGGTCCGCGAGCGGCGCCCTGACGGCGTATCAAAGCGTCTTCATTACTGCGCGCGCCGCCTCGAGCGTTGCGTCTATCTCGGCGTCGCCGTGGGATGCCGAGACGAATCCCGCTTCGAAGGCCGATGGCGCCAGGTAGATGCCCATGTCCAACATGCCGTGGAAGAAGGAGCGGAAGCGGTCGATGTCGGCCGCCGCCACCTGGTCAAAGCGCCGGACTTCCGATTCATCGGTGAAGACAAAGCCGAACATACCGCCAGCGTACTCGACAGCCAGCGGTATGCCCGCGTCATTTGCTGCGCCTTTCAGGCCCTCGGCGAGACGCCGGGTCGATTCCCCGAGTCGTTCGAAGAAGCCGGGTTCGACGAGTTTCTGCAGGGTCGCCAGTCCGGCGGCCATGGCGACCGGATTGCCTGAAAGCGTGCCGGCCTGATACACAGGACCGTCCGGCGCGATGCTCGCCATGATCTCGGCGCGGCCGCCGAATGCCGCTGCCGGCATGCCGCCACCGACGACCTTGCCGAGCGTGGTGAGGTCTGGCTCGATGTTGTACATGGACTGCGCGCCGCCCAGCGCGACGCGGAAGCCCGTCATCACCTCGTCGAAGATCAAGATCGAACCGGCCGCGGTGCAGACGTCCCGCAGCGCCTCGAGAAAGCCCGGTACGGGCGGCACCATGTTCATGTTGCCGGCAATGGGTTCCACGATGACGCACGCGATCTGATCGCCAAGCTCGTCGAAGGCTGATTGCACAGCGCCGGCGTCGTTGAAAGGCAGGGTAATCGTGTGTTCGGCCAGCCCGGCGGGAACGCCGGGCGAACTCGGTACGCCGAGCGTCAACGCACCTGAGCCCGCCTTGATCAGCAGCGAGTCCGAATGGCCGTGATAGCAGCCTTCGAATTTGACGATCTTGTCGCGGCCAGTGTGGCCACGAGCGAGGCGAATCGCGCTCATTGTGGCCTCGGTCCCCGAACTGACCATCCGGATGCGCTCGATCGACGGCATGATGTCGCAGACACGCTCGGCGATACGCGTCTCCAGAACGCAGGGCGCGCCGAAGCTCAGACCTCGCTCAGCCGTTTCGACAACGGCCGCGATAACGTCCGGGTCCGCGTGTCCCAGGATCATCGGTCCCCAGGAGCCCACGTAATCGATCAACTCGCGGCCATCCTCGGTATGGACGCGCGCCCCCTTCGCGCTGCGAAAGAACACCGGATCACCGCCGACGCCGGCGAATGCCCTGACCGGCGAATTGACGCCGCCCGCTATGACGTTGCGAGCTTGTTCAAAAAGACTCATTCATCTGCCCGATTTCGATTCCACGTTGGGACAGCAATGACGGGACGCCGTCATCGCCGACGAGATGCAGTGCTCCAACGATGATCAGATAGTCTTCGGAGTCGTCCAGAAGCTGGACGATCTCATCGACCCAGCGGCGATTGCGATCGGCGACGATCGTGTCGTAGAGTTCCGGATACTGCGCCATGTCGGCCAGCATATTGCTCTGCATGAATTCGATATCGCCGTGTCGCCAGGCGTCGATCATGTCGCCCATCATCTGATCTGCGTCCCGGCTCTCGGTCAGCGTCTGCATCAGCAAGTCAGTCTGCGCCTCGATGGACATGTTATCGAAGAAGCCCAACTGTTCTTCGGCGGTCTCGAGCCCCGTGATCGGCTTGCCGTCGGCGGTGGCCTTGCCGGTCATATGGATCTCAACACCGTAGAACGGATTGAAGCCCATACGCATAAGAATCAACTGTTCGATCGTAATGGCAGCGAGCCAGGGTTCCGACTGCGACATCATATCGAGCGGGATGCGGATCTCCTCGGCCGCGGCCAGAGCTTCCGCGTAAAGTTCCTCGCCGATCACGTCCTCGAGCGTAACGCCGGCCTCGAGCAGTCCGAGCCGGTTCGTCGCGGCCTGTAACGCGGCCGGATCGAGATCGTCCATGTCGAGTTCCATGATCAGCGCATCCGCGTCCTGATAGGCAGATTCCATGACCTGAGGCAGCGGATGGTCTTCGCGTCTGAGCAAGTGCACCGAGCCGAGCAGATAGACACGGTTCACGTCGCCCTCGATGAGCCACATGGATACGGGGTGTCCGTCCGCGTGTACCGGCCCGGTCAGCAGCAGGCAGATCGCGATAGTTAATTTACGCATGGTCGGTCCAGTTGAGTTGAGTTGTCAGGCTGCCGTCCGCGTGCAGTTCGACGCGCCGATAGGCAGGAGGCAGATCGTCTACCGCAAACTCGTCGCTCTTCGGCAGAAACTGACGACAGGTTGACGGTGTGCCGATGATGCGTATTCCTTCGTGCACGGCATCGTAAGCCTGATGTACGTGTCCGAACAACGCCGCTCGAACGCGACCCGTGTTTGCCAGCCTCGCCATCAGCACATCGGCATGCTCCAGACCGACCCGATCAAGCCACGCGCTGCGCATTTCGACCGGCGGGTGGTGCAGGCATACGAGCACATGTTCGGCGTCGCTATCGCGTATAACAGTATCAAGCACTGATCGAGCCCCCGGCCCGTCCATCCACACAGCTGTCGATACCGATAAGAAGCCACGCGCCCAAATTCACTGCGTCGCAGTACCCGAAGGGGGCGTCCGCAAGTTCGGATTTCATCAGATCGCGTACGTCGTGATTGCCGGGCACGCAGTGCACGGGCATACCGAGGTGAGACACGGCCTCGGCGAAGTGCCGGTACGCTTCGGCGGAGTCATCCTGAATGATGTCGCCGGTGGCGACCACGCGTTCGGCTTGCCAGCCAGACGCCTGGTAATGCCCGAGCACACGCCCGAGCGAGTCCCAGCTAACGGTGCCGCGGAGTTTCGCAGTCTTGTCGGCGAAGAGATGCGGGTCCGTTATGTGCAGGATCTGAACAGATTCTGCCGCCGGTGATTCGCCGCCGCTCATTCTAGCCCGAAGACCGCACAGGTCGGCGCGTAAGGTCGGTCAGGAACACAGCTGGCCGAGGCATTCGCCTCGGCCAGCTGAACATTGAGCGCGCGCAACATACCCGGGCGCTGCTAGTAGCGGTAATGCTCCGGCTTGTACGGGCCGTCTTTGTTGACACCGATGTAATCCGCTTGTTCGTCGCTCAGCTCGGTCAGTTTCGCGCCGATCCGGCCTAGGTGCAGGCGTGCGACTTTCTCGTCGAGTATCTTCGGCAACACGTAGACCTCTTTCTGGTATTGGTCGGAGTTCTGCCAGAGTTCGATTTGCGCAAGCACCTGGTTGGTGAACGAGTTCGACATGACGAAGCTCGGATGACCGGTCGCGCAGCCCAGGTTAACCAGCCGTCCCTCGGCCAGCAGGATGATGCGCTTGCCGTCCGGGAAGATGACGTGATCGACCTGCGGCTTGATGTTCTCCCACTCGAACTGACGCAGGTGCTCGACGTCGATCTCGTTGTCGAAGTGACCGATATTGCAAACGATGGCCTCGTTGCGCATGCGCTCCATCAGCGAGCCTGGGACGATTCGGTAGTTGCCGGTCGCCGTCACGAGGATGTCGATCTGGTCGATGACGTCTTCCAGACGCACCACGCGGTAGCCTTCCATCGATGCCTGCAGAGCGCAGATGGGATCGATCTCCGTAATCCAAACCGTCGCGCCCAGGCCGCGCAGCGACTGCGCCGAGCCCTTGCCGACATCGCCGTAACCACAGACGACCGCGACCTTGCCGGCGATCATCACGTCCGTGGCACGCTTCAGGGAATCGACCAGCGACTCACGGCATCCGTAAAGGTTGTCGAACTTCGACTTGGTAACCGAATCGTTGACGTTGAAAGCGGGGCAGGCCAGCGAGCCGTCCTTCATCATGTCGTAAAGCCGCTTGACGCCCGTCGTCGTCTCCTCCGACAGACCGCGGACCTCCTTCATGATTTCCGGGTACTTCTCATGCATGATCTGCGTCAGGTCTCCGCCGTCGTCCAGCAGCATATTGGGAGTCCAGCCGTCCGGTCCGTTGATCGTCTGTTCGACGCACCACCAGTACTCCTCCTCGGTCTCGCCCTTCCAGGCGAAGACCGGCACGCCCGTGGCAGCGATGGCGGATGCAGCGTGGTCCTGCGTCGAGAAAATGTTGCAGGAGGACCAACGGACTTCCGCTCCGAGATTGACGAGCGTCTCGATGAGTACGGCGGTCTGGATCGTCATGTGCAGGCAGCCCGCGATACGTGCGCCCTCGAGCGGCTTCTGAGCGCCGAACTCCTTGCGCAGCGCCATAAGCCCCGGCATTTCGGTCTCGGCGATCGCAATCTCCTTGCGGCCGAAGTCCGCAAGGCTTATGTCCGCGACCTTGTAGTCGGCGGTCTGCAGGGCAACGGGTTCGCTGCTCATGTCCATAGTCTCCTAAATAAGTAAATGCGTTGAATCAGGCGGCCACGGCGCCGGCGAGCGCCTCGGCCTTGTCGGTTTTTTCCCAGGAAAGTTCGATGTCATCCCGGCCGAAGTGGCCGTAAGCAGCCGTCTGCCGATAGATCGGTTTGAGCAGATCGAGCATACGCAGAATGCCGAACGGCCTGAGGTCGAAATTCTCGCGTATCAGGGCGGTGAGTTCCGCGTTCGAGACTTTGCTGGTGCCGAACGTCTCGACGCTGATCGACGTGGGCTCGGCGACGCCAATGGCGTACGACACCTGAATCTCGCAACGGTCGGCAAGCCCTGCCGCAACGATATTCTTGGCAACGTAGCGGCATGCGTAGGCGGCCGAACGGTCGACCTTCGACGGGTCCTTGCCGGAAAACGCGCCGCCGCCGTGGCGTGCCGTGCCGCCATAGGTATCGACAATGATCTTGCGTCCGGTCAGACCGCAGTCACCCATCGGTCCGCCGATCTCGAAGCGGCCGGTCGGGTTGATGTGGTACTTGGTGTCCTTGGACAGCCAGTTCGTCGGCAGTACCGGCTTGATGATCTCCTCCATGACGCCTTCACGCAGATCGCTCATCGAGACATCGGCGCGATGCTGTGTCGACAGGACGACGGCATCGATCGCTACCGGTTTGCCGTTCTCGTAGACGAAGGTCACCTGGCTCTTCGCGTCCGGGCGCAGCCACGGCAGCGTTCCTTCCTTGCGCACTTCCGCCTGACGTTTGACGAGCCTGTGTGAATAGGTAATCGGAGCGGGCATGAGGACATCGGTCTCGGTGGTCGCGTATCCGAACATCAGGCCCTGGTCGCCGGCACCCTGGTCTTCGGCGCTTGCGCGGTCCACGCCCTGAGCGATGTCCGGCGACTGCTTGCCGATCGCGTTCAGGACGGCGCAGGAATGGCCGTCAAAGCCCATTTCAGAGTCGCTGTAGCCGATGCCGACGATCGTCGAACGAACGATGTCCTCGAGATCCACCCACGCCGACGTGGTGATCTCTCCGGCGACCAGCGCCATGCCGGTCTTGACCATCGTTTCGCAGGCGACGCGGGCGCTGGTGTCCTCCTCGAGGATCGCGTCGAGGACCGCGTCCGAGAGTTGATCGGCAATTTTGTCAGGATGTCCCTCGGAGACCGACTCCGAGGTGAACAGGGAAGCATTACTCATTATCTGTACTTGTATGGCGGGATCAGCCGGCGATTGTACCGCAATGGCGCAGGCGTCTACCAACAGTGGTACGTGTGATTCAAATCGTTACGAATCCGGGATGGTTTCAATAGGTACTGAACCGAGCTTGCCCCCTATAGCAAAACCTTTAGAATGCGCGGCTACCGCAAAGCGGTGCCGTTGCGGCTTACCGCCTCGCGGTGCCGTTGCGGCTTACCGCCTCGCGGTGCCGTTGCGGCTTACTGCCTCGCGGCGCCTTTGCGGCTTACCGCCTCGCGGCGCCGTTGCGGCTTACCGCCTCGCGGCGCCGTTGCGGCTTACCGCCTCGCGGCGCCTTTCACGATTCAAGCGGCCGCCACTGGCCGGGACCAAGAACAGCCACATGTCACAGCAAGCCAAGAGCGCCGGCGAAACAGCTCGCCGGGACCTCGCAAACGCCATTCGGGCGCTCAGTATGGACGCGGTTCAGGCCGCTAACTCCGGTCATCCCGGGGCGCCAATGGGGATGGCGGATATTGCCGAGGTCCTCTGGAACGATTACTTGAGACATAATCCGGCCAACCCCGACTGGGCCGACCGCGACCGCTTCGTCCTGTCCAATGGGCATGGCTCCATGCTCCTTTACAGCTTGTTGCACCTGACCGGCTACGACCTGTCGATGGACGAGATTCGCAACTTTCGTCAAATGGGTTACCGGACGGCAGGGCATCCCGAGTACGAACCCGGTCTCGGGGTCGAAACGACGACCGGACCGCTCGGCCAGGGTATTGCCAATGCCGTCGGCATGGCGCTCGCCGAGAAGATGCTGGCGGGTCAGTTCAATCGCGACGGATTCGACGTCGTCGACCATCGGACCTGGGTATTCCTCGGTGACGGTTGCCTTATGGAAGGCATTTCTCACGAAGCCTGTTCGCTCGCCGGCACGCTGAAGCTCGGCAAGCTGATCGCGTTCTACGACGACAACAACATTTCGATCGACGGCGAAGTCGACGGCTGGTTCACGGATGACACGGTTGCTCGCTTCAAGGCCTATGGCTGGCAGGTGATCGCCGACGTCGATGGGCACGACAGCGCGGCGATCAAGGCAGCCATCGATACCGCCATCGCCCAGGACGATCGTCCGACGCTGATTTGCTGCAAGACCGTCATCGGTTTCGGTGCGCCGAACAAGCAAGGCACTGCGTCGACGCACGGAGCACCTCTCGGGCCCGAAGAGATCGCAGCCGCCCGCACCGAGCTTGGCTGGTCGCATCCGCCGTTCGAGATTCCGGGCAACATCGCGGCTGCGTGGGATGGCCGCGAGCGCGGTGCCGTCAATGAGACCGGCTGGAGCGAGCTGTTCGCGAAGTACGCCGAGGCACACCCGGAACTTGCCACGGAGTTCGCGCGGCGAATGGCCGGGCAGCTGCCCGAAGACTGGGCCGAGTTCGCCGACGCCGCTATTGCGGCTATCGATGCCGAAGCCGGCCAGATGGCGACCCGCAAGGCATCGCTCGTGGCGCTGAACGCGTTCGCGCCCAAGCTACCTGAACTTGCCGGCGGATCCGCAGACCTGACCGGATCAAATCTCACGAAACACTCGGGCTCGGAGCCGATTACGGGCGACGACGCTTCCGGGAACTACATCTATTTCGGTGTTCGCGAGTTCGGCATGACCGCACTATGCAACGGCATGGCGCTGCACGCAATATTCTCGTCTACACCCACGATTCCATCGGCCTCGGCGAAGACGGTCCGACGCACCAGCCCGTGGAGCACGTCGCTTCGTTGCGCATCATGCCGAACATGCGCGTATGGAGGCCAAGCGATACGGTCGAGACGGCTGTGGCCTGGCGGGATGCGATCGAGCGGGCGGACGGGCCGACAAGCCTCGTGTTGACCCGGCAGGGCGTTCCGCATCAGGACCGCACGTCAGAGCAGATCGCGGCGATCGCGCGCGGTGGCTATGTGCTTCGCGACAGCGACGGCGATCCCGACGTGATTCTCATCGCGACCGGTTCCGAAGTGAGTCTGGCCGTGGCGGCTGCCGAAACGCTGGCAGCAGAGGGCGTCGCTGCACGCGTCGTGTCGATGCCGTGCACCAGCGTGTTCGATGCACAGGACGAGGCTTACCGCGAGTCCGTGCTGCCGTCTGCGGTCACGGCGCGGGTCGCCGTGGAGGCGGGCGTTACCGGAGGCTGGTGGCGTTACGTCGGGACCAATGGGCGGGTAATTGGCATCGACCAGTTCGGCGAATCCGCTCCCGCACCGGAGCTGTTCGCACATTTCGGATTTACGACGGAGAACGTCGTCGGAGCCGCGAAGGAAGCGCTGGCGTAATCACACTTTCAGAATGAGCCCGTAATCCAAGTGGAAGCGGGCCAGAATCAGGAGACAAGAATGGCAATTAAGGTCGGCATCAACGGCTACGGGCGTATTGGTCGAAACATCGTGCGAGCGATTCACGAATTGGATCGGGCGGGCGAGTTCGACGTCGTAGCGCTCAACGATCTGGGTGACGCAAATACGAATGCGCACCTGACGCGCTACGACACGGCGCACGGCAAATTCCCGGGGACTGTCGAGGTGGACGGTGGCGACATCCTCGTCAACGGCGACCGTATTAAAGTGTTCGCCGAGCGCGATCCGTCGAAGCTGCCGTGGGGCGACCTTGGTGTGGACGTGGTCTTCGAGTGCACCGGCCTGTTCCGCACGAAGGAAGCGGCCGGTCAGCACATCGCCGGCGGCGCGAAGAAGGTCATCATCTCGGCGCCAGGCGGCGCCGACGTCGACAACACGATCGTATACGGCGTCAACCACGACACGCTCAAGGCGAGCGACGAGGTCATCTCGAACGCTTCTTGTACGACCAACTGCCTGGCGCCGATGGTCAAGCCGCTGCATGAGAAGATCGGCGTGAAGCACGGCATCATGACGACGATCCACGCGTACACGAATGATCAGGTGCTGACCGACGTCTACCACTCGGATCTGCGCCGCGCGCGTTCCGCCACGATGTCACAGATCCCGACGAGCACGGGCGCGGCCAAGGCCGTCGGTCTCGTCCTGCCGGAACTCAACGGCAAGCTCGACGGATTCTCGATGCGCGTGCCGACGATCAACGTGTCAGCGGTCGACTTGACGTTCGTTGCCAACCGGGAGACGTCGGTTGATGAGATCAACGACATCCTCAAGACCGCGAGTGAAGGCGAACTGAAGGGCGTGCTTGCGTACAACGAGGCGCCGCTGGTGTCGATCGACTTCAACCACGACCCGGCATCGTCCACCTACGATTCGACGCTGACCAAGGTTATCGACGGCACCTGCGTGAAAGTCATCTCGTGGTACGACAATGAGTGGGGCTTCTCGTGTCGCATGCTCGACACGACCGTCGCGCTCGTCAACGCGAAGTAAACGGAAGGGTCTCGGACCGTGGCCATCACCCGTATGTCCGACGTGGAGCTGTCGGGCAAGCGCGTTCTGATCCGTGAGGACCTGAACGTACCCGTCGCGGACGGCGTCGTGACCAGCGACGCCCGCATTCGTGCTGCGCTGCCCGGTATCCGGGCAGCGCTCGCCGCAAATGCTGCGGTCATGCTGATGTCGCACCTGGGTCGGCCGACAGAGGGAGAGCCGGACGAAAAGTTCTCGCTGTCACCCGTGGCCGCTCGGCTGGGCGAGCTGCTCGGCCGCGAGGTACCGTTGGTCAGCGATTGGATCGACGGCGTCGACGTCGCGCCTGGCGACATCGTGCTGCTGGAAAACGTTCGTTTTCTGAAGGGCGAGAAAGCCTGCGACGCCGATCTGTCGCGTCGCATGGCGGCGCTTTGCGACGTGTTCGTGATGGACGCTTTCGGCACGGCGCATCGGGCACAAGCGAGCACCTATGGTGTCGCCGAGCACGCGCCCGTGGCCTGCGCGGGACCGCTGCTCTCAGCCGAACTCGATGCGCTGGGCCGTGCGCTCGATAATCCGGCGCGGCCTTTCGTCGCTATCGTCGGCGGCTCCAAGGTGTCAACGAAGCTCACCGTGCTCGATACGCTCGCCGGCATCGTCGATACGCTGATTGTTGGCGGCGGCATCGCGAACACGTTCATCGCCGCGGCCGGTCACCCGGTTGGCAAGTCTCTGCACGAGGCAGACATGCTCGATACCGCGAGGTCACTTGCCGAAGGCGGCGAGGGCCGCGCCGTTATTCCCATGCCCACTGACGTCGTGGTCGCCGACCAGTTCTCCGCCGACGCTAATGCCACAGAAAAGTCCGTCGATGCCGTCGGTCCGGATGAGCTGATCCTGGATATTGGCCCGGAGACCGCGGCGAGTTTCGCGGAGACCTTGCAGAGTGCCGGCACGATTATCTGGAATGGCCCTGTCGGCGTGTTCGAGTTCGATCGTTTCGGCGCTGGCACGAAGGCGCTTTCGGAAGCCATTGCGGCGAGTCCTGCATTCTCCGTTGCCGGCGGTGGCGATACGCTCGCTGCCATCGACAAGTACGGTGTGCGCGAGAAGATTTCTTACATCTCGACGGGCGGCGGCGCCTTTCTGGAATTCGTCGAGGGCAAAAAGCTGCCCGCTGTGGCTATCCTCGAGGAGCGGGCCGCCGAAATCTGAAGACGCTGGCGTGATGTTTCGCCGCTAAGTCGGCCAGGGCCCGGTAATCGCCAGGGTGATCCCCGGCACCTGAATATTGACGAACATTGTCTGGCCGTCCGGCGAGAAGCACACACCGGCGAGTTCGGAATCCGAATAGACGTTGTCCGCCAGTGCGTAAAGACGGCCGTCCGGTCGAACGCCGACGAGTCCGCAATGGCCTGACGTGTCCTCGCAGAGAATCAGATCGCCCCACGGCGCCATGGTCAGGTTGTCGCAGTTCCTGAGTATCGAATCCTCGGTGGCCTCGGTGATCAGGCGCAAGCGGCCCGGCTGGTCCGACTCGCGGTCCGTGCCTTCGAACGGACTCGGTGTGTAGGCAAAAACCTGGCCCAGCCTCTCGGCGCCGCCAATCGTGCACGTGAACGCGATTTCACTCCCGGCGTTGCACAGACCTTCGCCGCGGGCGAAGGTCGCCGCACCCATCGCGGAGCCCCAGTCGCGAAGTTCGTCCTCCAGCGGGTCCGGATTGTCGAAGTCGATCCAGGCGACCGGCAACGACTCGTTGACCGCCAGGTCCGGCGTACGTCCCCAGTTGTGGGTGTGAAACGACGGCCTGCCGACGATGGCAAGCGCCTGCAGGCGCCCGCCTTCAGCAAGCCGGCCGGGAATATTGGGCAGATAGCGATAGAACAGGCTGTGGTAGCGGTCCTCCGTAAGGTAGACCGTGCCCGAGGCAGCGTGCACCGCCGCCGCCTCGTGCTCGAAGCGCCCCATTGCGGGAATCGGTTCGGCTTGCACCAGTCCATCGGAATAGGCCGATACTTCGAACACGTAGCCGTGCCGCTGCTCGCGAACCACTCGCCGCCCGGTGGCATAGCTGGTCCCCGGATCCTCGAAGCACTCCTCGCAGGACAGCCAGCTTCCCCAGGGCGTAACGCCACCGGCGCAATTGAGTTCTGTTCCGCCCAGGCTCAGGAATTGTTTCTCGACCGTGCGCGTGGCGGGATCGTAGATCGTTGTCGTGGTCCCGCCGCCGCCGGGCGTCTCGCTGCCGCCCCAGTCGTAGACCTTTTCCTTCATGGGCTCGGGCAAGGCCGGGAAATTGGTGCCGAAGGCGTCGTAATCGAAGTAGCCGGGAAGCATCTCATGATTGCGCACGAGGATGACGCGGCCGTTCTCGCCGGCAAAGGTGCCCATGCCGTCGTGCGCTCCGGGAACGGACAGCCCGTCCGACATGGTCTCCCCGGTCCGCGAAATGACGGTCATCTCGAATCCGTCGGGGAGGTCGAGCAGCTGGCCCGGGTCCGGCCTGAGCGGTCCAAGAGCTGCCCGGGCGGACGCGCAGGAGGCAAGGGGCGTGCTGGCGGCAGCGACGAGACTCTGTAGAAAACGGCGTCGATTGAGCATGCGAGCGTCCTGGGCGGGATAGAACAGCATATCCCCGATTCGTTTCGGAATGAAGTCGTATGCGGGCCGCGAAGACGGCGGGCCTGTGCAATAATCGCCGCCATGCAAAGACGTACAAAAATCGTGGCGACTCTGGGCCCCGCCTCGGAGCGGCCTAAGACGCTCCGTAAAATGATCCATGCCGGCCTCGATGTCGCGCGCCTGAATTTCTCGCACGGCACCGCTGACGATCATCGCGCCCGGGCCGGGGCGCTGCGCAAGGCTGCTGAGAAGTGCGGCCGCGACGTCGGCCTCATGGGCGACCTGCAAGGGCCCAAGATTCGCGTCAGGCGCTTCCGGGACCACAGCGTGGAGCTCGTGGACGGCGCCGAATTCTTCCTCGACAGTACGCTGGGCTACGAGGACGGCACCGAAGAAGGCGTGGGCGTCGCGCTCGATACGCTTCACGAGGACGTCGAACCTGGCGACATCCTTCTACTGAACGACGGCATGATCACGCTGCAGGCCACGCGGATTGATGGCACGCGTATCCACACGACCGTCGTCGCCGGCGGGATTCTGTCGGATCACAAGGGCATCAATAAGAAGGGCGGCGGTCTTTCGGCAGATGCATTGACCGACGTCGATCGTGAAAATATTTTGTTGGCTGCCGAACTCGACATGGACTTCCTCGCGGTGTCATTTGTACGCACGGCCGATGAGGTCAATGAAGCGCGGCGGCTGTTCCGCGAAGCCGGGGGCAAAGGCCACATCTGCGCGAAGATCGAACGCACCGAAGCCGTCGAGAACATCGATGAGATCATCGCCGCATCCGATGTCGTCATGGTGGCGCGCGGCGACCTCGGTGTCGAAATGGGTTATGCGAGACTGACGGGCATTCAGAAAGATCTGATCCGAAGAGTCCGTAAGGCCGGAAAGATCGTGATCACGGCGACGCAGATGATGGAGTCGATGATCCAGCATCCGATCCCGACTCGCGCGGAGGTCTCGGACGTCTCGAATGCCGTCATGGATGGCACCGACGCCGTCATGCTGTCCGGCGAGACGGCGATGGGGCAGCACCCGGTCAAGGCCGTAAAGGCGATGGCCGAGGTGTGTACCGGGGCCGAGTCGTTCTTGCTGGCGCCGGGCAGGACTCGACATCGTCTCGGCGATTATTTCGAGCGTGTCGACGAAGCGATCGCGATGGCCGCGATGTACACGGCCAACCATCTCAAGGTCAAAGCCATCATCGCCCTGACCGAATCGGGTTCGACTGCGCTATGGATGTCGCGCATCCGTTCGGATATTCCCATTTACGCGTTCACTCCGCATGTGGGCACGGCGCGGCGCGTAACGATGTACCGCGGCGTCTTCCCCGTCGCCTTCGATATCAAGACCACAAGTTCGCGGCGCTTGTATCAGGACGTTTTTAATTCGCTTCTGTCGCGGGACCTCGTTGAAGTCGGCGATCTCGTTATCTTCACCAAAGGCGACCTCGAGGGCGTTTCCGGCAACACCAACGCGATGAAGATCATCACAGTCACATCTGAATCCTGATATGAAGAAATGGCTACTACGGGGCCTGGCAGTGACCCTGGCCGCCGCTGTCGTTATCGCCGGAACCGCTTGGTTTCTGGTGAGGGCGAGTCTGCCCACGCTGGACGGGACCATCGAGGCCGACGGGCTCGATGGCGTGGCGACGATAGCGCGGGATGACAGCGGTATCCCAGTGATTACAGCCGGTTCCCGCGCGGACCTCGCCTTCGCGACCGGATTCGCCCACGGCCAGGACCGCTACTTTCAAATGGATCTGATTCGACGTCGAGCGGCCGGCGAGTTGTCGGAGCTGTTCGGCGAGCCTGCACTCGAGGCGGATCGCGGCCTGCGTCTGCATCGCTTCCGCGCGCTCGCCCGCGAAGTCATCGCCGCGGCCGACGACGGCGAACGACGCGTCATCGAGAGCTACGCCAACGGCGTAAACCAAGGGCTCGCGAGCCTGTCAGCGCAGCCGTTCGAGTACCTCGTGCTGCGCCAATCTCCGGAACCGTGGCTGCCAGAGGACTCCGTCCTCATCGTCTACGCGATGTTCATGACCCTGAACGATTCTCGGGCACGAAAGGACGTGCGACGGGGATACGCACGGCGGGTGCTTTCTGACAGTGTCTACGCCTGGCTGTATCCGCAGGGCACCGAGTGGGACGCTCCTCTGATGGGCGGGCCACGCACGCCGCCCGGCTACCCGTCAGCCGAGGAATACCGGGTCCGCGAGTGGCAGAGCGAAGCGCCGCCGGCCAACGAGCAGGGGCGTCCGCCGCTCGATGGCAGCAACAACTGGGCGGTGAGCGGAGCGCTTACCACGACCGGCCGCGCGCTGGTGTCGAATGACATGCATCTGGGTCTGACGGCGCCGAATATCTACTACCAGGCCCGCCTCGTGCAAACGGGTGACTCGCCGCGCGACGTGGCCGGCGTTACTTTGCCCGGTGCCCCGTTCATCATCGCAGGCAGCAATGGGCACATCGCCTGGGGTTACACGAACAGCTATGGCGACTGGTCCGACGCGGTCGTGCTTCGGCCGGGAGACGAGCCGGGTACCTACCGGACCCCGAATGGCGACCTGCCGTTTGTTGTCCATGAGGAGATCATCGACATTGCCGGCGGTGAGCCACAGACGGTCGAGGTTCGCGAGACGATCTGGGGGCCGGTCGACGAGGATGCCGGCTATCCGGGTGGCGAGATCGCCGTGAGTTGGATCGCGCACCATGCCCGGGCAGTCAATCTGAAGATTCTGGGGCTCGAGACCGTTGCCTCGGTGAGCGACGCGTTCGAGGTAGCGAACACGATGGGCATGCCGCCGCAGAATTTCGTGGCGGGCGATGCGGGCGGCAACATCGGCTGGACGATCGCGGGGCAGATTCCGATCCGTGGCGACTACGATTCGACCGTGCCCGCCGACTGGAGCGAAACAGCAGGCTGGTCGGGGTGGCAGCCGCCCGAGGCATACCCACGAGTCTACAATCCCGTCAGCGGCCGCATCTGGACTGCGAACGCTCGGGTGGCGGACGCCGAGGCACTCCACGTCATCGGCGACGGCGGCTACGATCTTGCCGCGCGTTCACGGCAGATCCGCGACAATCTGTTTGCCGCAGAGACCTTCGCGCCGGCTGACATGCTGGAGATTCAGTACGACGACCGTGCGGTGTTTCTCGACCGGTGGCGAGCACTGCTGCTGGATACGCTGACGGCGGAGGTGATCGCAGGTGACGAGGACCTGCAGGATTACCGCCAGCTCGTCGAGGACTGGCTGCCGCGAGCGGCGCCAGAGTCGGTCGGTTACCGGCTGGTTCGAGGATTCCGGCTCGAGGTTCGTAGCCGAGTATTCCACGGGCTGATGGGACCCGTACGCGATGGCTACGAAGACGACGTCGATCTTCTGATCAGCAACCAATTCGAAGCGCCGCTTTGGGAGCTCGTCAACGAGCGGCCGTTGTACTTGCTGTCGGGGGACTACGCGAGCTGGGACGAACTGCTCGTCGCGGCGGCGCGCGCCAACGTCGACTACCTGCGGGAGAAATTCGTGGGGCCGCTGCACAGTCGTACGTGGGGTGAATACAATACGGCCTCGATTCGTCATCCGCTGAGTCGTGCGATACCCGCGCTGTCCGACTGGCTCGATATGCCGCGCGAGCCCCTGAACGGCGACTCCAATTTGCCGAAGGCGCAAGGTCCCGGTTGGGGCGCTTCGGAGCGATTCTCCGTGTCGCCCGGTGACGAGGCCAATGGCATCATGCATATGCCGACCGGACAGAGCGGCCACCCGCTGTCACCGTATTACCGCGACGGCCACGATGACTGGGTCGCCGGGCGTCCGAGCCCGTTCCTGCCCGGGCCGGCCGCCCATACGCTGACGCTTGAGCCCGCAGACGGTACTATGACGGACTGATGAATCAGTCCGGCAATTTCGAATGAGCCAACGCTTCGACGGAACCAGCAGCTACATCGCGACAGACGACCTGAAGATGGCCGTCAATGCCGCGGTCACCCTCGAGCGGCCGATTCTCGTGAAGGGCGAGCCGGGTACCGGCAAGACTCAACTCGCCATCGAAGTGGCTACGGCACTGGGCAAGCCGCTCCACGAGTGGCACATCAAGTCGACCACCAAGGCGCAGCAGGGTCTCTACGAGTACGACGCCGTTGCGCGCCTGAGAGATTCGCAGCTGGGTGACGATCGCGTCCACGACATTGCCAACTACATCGTCCGCGGCAAGATCTGGGATGCGTTCGCGTCCGATGAGCAGCCCGTATTGCTGATCGACGAAATCGACAAGGCGGACATCGAATTCCCCAACGATTTGCTGCGAGAACTCGATCGCATGGAGTTCTTCGTCTACGAAACTCAGCAACTCGTAACGGCGGTACACCGGCCGATCATCGTAATCACCAGCAACAACGAGAAAGAGCTTCCAGACGCGTTCCTGCGGCGTTGCTTCTTCCACTACATCCGCTTTCCCGACAAGGAAACGATGACGAGCATCGTCGATGTTCACTTCCCGAAACTGAAACGCGAACTCCTGAGTGAAGCGCTCAATGCGTTCTACAAGGTGCGCGATGTTCCGGGATTGAAAAAGAAGCCTTCGACGTCTGAACTGCTCGACTGGATCAAGCTGCTCCTTGCCGAGGACATCCCGCCCGAGGTGCTGCGCGGCGACGACAAGCGCAAGGCGATTCCGCCGCTTTACGGCGCGCTACTGAAGAACGAACAGGATGTGCACTTATTCGAGCGTCTGGTGTTCCTCGACCGGCAGTCAGGCAGCCGATAAGAGTACGGTAGGCGCCGATCATGTTGATTCCGTTCTTCTTCATGCTCCGCGAAGGCGGGATGAAAACCTCGATCACCGAGTTGCTCACACTGCTCGAGGCGCTGAAGCGCGGTGTCGCTGGGCAAAGCGTCGACGATTTCTATTTCCTCGCGCGTGCCGCGCTGGTGAAGGACGAGACCGAACTCGATCGCTTCGATCGCATCTTCGGCGCGTACTTCAAGGGTATCGAGGACACGCTGGACGACCTCTTCCAGGACATTCCCGAGGAATGGCTGCGCCGCCAGGCTGAGCTCAATCTGTCCGAGGAGGAGCGGGCGAAGATCGAAGCGCTGGGTGGCTTCGATGAGCTGATGCAGGCGCTGAGAGAGCGGCTCGAGGAACAGGACGACCGGCACGAAGGCGGCAGGAAGTGGATAGGCACCGCGGGCACGTCGCCGTTCGGCGCTTACGGCTACAACCCCGAAGGAGTTCGCATCGGACAGGCTGGTTCGGGAAATCGAAGCGCCGTCAAAGTCTGGGACAAGCGCCAGTACCGCAACCTCGACGACTCCATCGAGCTGGGCACCCGTAACATCAAAGTGGCGCTGCGGCGGCTGCGCAAATTCGCCAGAGAAGGCGCCGCCGATCAGCTCGACCTGCCGGATACGATCGACAAGACAGCGCGCAATGCCGGCCTTCTCGATATTCGTATGGTCCCCGAACGGCACAATGCGGTGAAGGTCCTGCTTTGTCTCGACATCGGCGGATCGATGGACGACCACGTCCGCATCTGCGAGGAGTTGTTCTCGGCTGCGCGTACGGAATTCAAGCACCTCGAATACTTCTATTTCCACAACTTCATCTACGAGGCGATGTGGAAGGATAACCGACGCCGGCACTCGGAAAAGACGCCGACGGCGGACATCACGCACAAGTACGGTGCGGACTACAAGCTCGTATTCGTCGGTGATGCGACAATGAGCCCGTATGAGATCGTGTATCCGGGCGGGAGCGTCGAGCACTGGAACGAGGAGCCGGGTGCGGTCTGGATCAAGCGCCTGCTGAATACTTACTCGAAAGCGATCTGGCTCAACCCCGAGCCACAGTCACGCTGGGACTACACGCCGTCGATCAAGCTCACTCAGGAGCTAATGGAAGACAGAATGTACCCGCTGACGCTTGCCGGGCTGGACGAGGGCATCAAAGCCCTGGCTTGAACAGGCCCTAGTTGGCGGCCAGCCGTTCCAGGTCCACGAGTACCTCGGCCGAATGAGTATCTGGATTGACCCGCTCGTAGTGCAAGGCAAGATTGCCCTGAGGGTCGATAATGAAAGTCTGC
>CALZMR010000014.1 GCA_945788575.1 uncultured Woeseiaceae bacterium | reverse complement strand
TATGTGGGTCTCGAAACCGATCTATGAGGGCTTGCCCTACTTCTACCTGATTCTCGGAGCTTTGGCGCTCGCCGGCTCGATGTACGTCAGCTACGGCTATTGGCCAACGATCTGCTTCATTCTGGGCGTGTTCTGTCTGGTGGCAGGGCTTGTCGTGTTACTGAAGCGACGCGACGCACGAATCAATGATCGCCACGGCAGGACTTCCTGACAGGAAGCCGTCTCAACGCCGGTCGGAACGGGTGCCGACATACGTTGCGTCTATGTTCCGGTATCGGATCTCGCGTCGTCGACGGATTCTTCCAGATCTTCGTCAAGCTCGGATTCTTCCCTATCCTCGTCAAGCTCGGACTCTTCGCAATCCTCGTCAAAGTCGGATTCTTCCGAATCGTCGTCTATGTCTCTGAGATCGTGATAGACGAGTTGATGCACGCCCAGTGAAATGACGTCGCCGTCATTCAGGCGGTACTTCTTGACCTGTTTCTCGTCGACGAAGACGCCGTTGGTGCTGTTCAGGTCTTCGATAACGCAGCCACGGTCATCGCTGATCAGCTGCGCGTGGTGCCGGCTGACAAATTTGCTCTTGATGTAGATCTCATTGTCCGGCGAGCGGCCGACGATGATCCGGCCCGCGGGAAACGATTGTACTGACAGCTTCTCCTCGTCGGCTCGGACTTCGATCTGAGTAAGCATGGATCGGCCTGTCTGCGGGAGCGACTGTATGGCGGCGAACCTGCCGGTAATACTCTCGTGCTCTTTCCAGTCGAGTTCGTCGATGGCGGCATTCAAGGATTCGAGATCGACCTGTGGCTTGCCGTCGGCGAACGCGCACAACAGGGCTGTGTCGCAGAGCGTGTTGACGAGTCGCGGAATGCCACCGGCAAAGCGGTGGATAATTCCGTAGCATTCGTCGGCGAACAATTGTCCGGATTCGCAACCGGCGATCTTGAGACGATGTTCGACGTACTCATGCAACTCGGATTCGTCCAGTGGTCCGAGATGAAAACGGAGCCGGATGCGCTGGACGAGCTGCTTCAGGCTGGGCGAATCGAGCGTGTCCTTGAGCTCGGGCTGGCCTGCGAGAATGATCCTCAGGACCTTTTCCTTGTGCGTCTCGATCCCCGAGAGCATCCTGATCTCTTCCAGCACCTTCCGAGAGAGATTCTGTGCTTCGTCGACGATGAGCACGACCTTCTTGCCGTTCGAGTACTGCTCGATCAGGAACATGTTGAGCATGTCGAGTAATTCGACCTTGCGCTTGTTGAACGGCTTGAAGCCGAACTCGGTCAGGACGGCCTGCAGGAACTGCGTCGCCGTGAGTTGTGTCTGCGACACGACTGCATAGACGACGTCGTCCTCGAGTTCGGACAGGAATGACTGCAGCAGCGTTGTCTTGCCGGACCCGATCTCGCCGGTGATCACAACGAAGCCGTCGGCCAGCCAGATGGTCGACTCCATATACGCTTTTGCCCGCGCGTGCTGTTTGCTCCAGTACACGAACTCGGGATCGGGCGTGAGCCGAAATGCTTGCTCGTTCAGCTTGAAGTGATCGAGGTACGACATAGGTCCTTGTTGCGCCGCAGATTTTTCTGGCGCTGGCTTGTTTTATGATGTCAGTCGCACAAGTTTAACTGCTTTTGACGGAATCCGGCCAGGTCGCAGGTCACGCTCGAAATGTGCGCCGGGTCACATTATCCGTTCGAGCATCTCATCCCGCTGTGCGGCGCTCTCGGCAACGACCGTGACATGGCCGAGTTTGCGCCCGGCCCGTGGCGATTTACCATAGTCGTGCAGCGTCGCGCCGGGCATGTCGAGTTGTCTGACAGCCGCCGGAATGTCACCGATGAGATTCCGCATTCCGGCGTACCCACGAGCGTCTGTTGCGCCGGGTCTGGCACCTGCGACCGCGAGTATGTGATTGGCAAACTGACTGGTCACCGCACCTTCGATCGTCCAGTGTCCGGAATTATGAACGCGCGGCGCGAACTCATTGGCGAGGAGCTGGCCGTCGGCCACGAACAGCTCGAGCGCCAGAACGCCGACATAGTCGAGTTGCTCGAGCATGCGGCGGACGAAGTCATCGGCTTGATTCTCGAGCGCCTGGTCGACTTGCGGTGCCCGCGAGATGGATAAGATGCCGTTGTCGTGCCGATTCTCGGTGAGAGGCCAAACTGCAATTTCCCCGTCTCGACTGCGAACGCCGATCACCGAGACTTCAAAATCGAACGGAACCCACGCTTCGGCGATCAGGCCGCGGCCGCCAAGCTGCTCGACGGCAGTGTCGCAGTCGTCAATCGATCGCAGCACGAACTGTCCTTTGCCGTCGTAGCCGAAACGACGCGTCTTAACAACGAGCGGCAAGCCGATTTCCGATGCGGCGCGTTCGAGATCCTCGACGCTGTCGATCGGGCAGAACGCAGGCAGCGGAATATCGAGTGATTCGAACAGGCGCTTTTCCAACAGGCGATCCTGAGCCTGCTCGAGGGCATCCAGCGGCGGGAACACGTCGATAGATTTTTCGAGCTCGCGCAACGCATCGACGGGCACGTTCTCGAACTCGTAGGTAATGACGTCCGATCGCGCCGCGACCTCTGCGAGTCCGGACGGATCGTCGAAGGGCGCTCGAATCACCTCGCCGACCGACGACGCCGGCGGGTTCTCTGACGGATCGAGGAACAGGCATTCGTGTCCGAGCGCACGCGCCGCGATCCCGAGCATCTGGCCGAGCTGGCCGGCGCCGATTATGCCGATACGCATGGAAGGAAGCGTCAATCCCGGGGATCGGGATTCGCGAGTACTCGGTCGGTCTGGGCCTGTCGAAACGCGTCCAGCGCGGCGGCGATCGCCTCGTGCTCGTTGGCAACAATGGCGGCTGCCAGCAATGCCGCGTTCACCGCGCCGGCCCGGCCGATCGCCATCGTACCGACGGGGACACCGGCGGGCATTTGCACGATAGACAGCAGCGAGTCCTGACCGCTGAGCGCGCTCGACTTGACCGGCACGCCCAGCACGGGAAGGCGCGTCTTGGCCGCGGTCATGCCCGGCAGATGCGCTGCGCCGCCGGCGCCGGCGATGATTACTTTGAGGCCTCTGTCGATCGCCGTCTCGGCGTACTCGAAGAGCAGATCCGGCGTCCGGTGCGCGGACACGACCTGCACGTCATACGGAACGCCGAGTTCATCAAGCGTTTCCGTTGCGTGACGCATCGTGTCCCAGTCCGAGCGGGACCCCATGATTATTCCGACGAGTGCATTCATCGTGAAATTCTAACCATCCGACCGGTGCGCGGCCAGCGCCTCATGAATGATACGGAAGATTCGGCGCCGAATTCCCCGTTCGTGGTTGTCGCCGACGGCGTGGTTCAGGTCACTGATGAGCTCGGCAAGCTCGGGGCTCGACGCGCCGATCTCGGCTTCGAACACTGGCAGGGCCTCTCCGCCTTCCGCAACGATCCGATCCCGCCAGCGCTCCGCATTCGCGAAGACGCGCTTCTGTCGCCTATCGTCCGCACGCAGGCGGTCGAGCAGCGCGCGGATCGGCTCGGGATCGACATCGCGCATGAGCTTGCCGATGTACTGCCGCTGCCGCCTCTTCGCTTCGTGCGATCGCATCTTGTCGAGATCGTCGATTGCATCGCAAAGGCGTTCGTCGAGATCCAGGGTGGCGCGCAGCTCGTGTGGCAGTGCCGCGAGTTGCTCGCCGAGCACCTGCAGTTCGGTCTGTTCGCGCTTGCGCGCGGATTTGCTGGGCTTTGTATCGGTCAAGGGCCCGGAAACCTCTGATCAGCTGTTTTGTGACTTCGTCAGCCGCGAGTTGTTCGTGGAAGCTTGCCGCTCACGCTTGCGCTCAGTTTTGCTGGGCTTTGTATCGGTCAACGGCTAAGCTACTCCGCGAACTCGAAGCCGGAGGCGGCGCAGTCTAGCATGCGCAAGAAGATGGGCGATTCAGTAAACGGAAACCTGCTACAGCCAGCCGAACTCGACGGCATGATCTCGGCCGCGCTCGATGCGGCTCGTGCGGCCGGCATGGATCAGGCAGAAGTAGCGGCGAGCCACGACCTTGGTCTATCCGCAACGGCGCGACTCGGCGACGTCGAGAATCTCGAGTACACGAACGACCGCGGCCTCTGGGTGACCGTATACCGGGATTCACGCAAGGGCAGTGCAAGTACGTCCGACTTGTCGCCGGATGCAATTGTCGAAACCGTCGCCAAGGCGTGCTCGTTTGCCAAACACACGGCGCAGGACAAATATTCGGGTCTCGCCGACCCAAAGCTGATGTGTGGCGAAGTCCGCGACCTCGACCTCGATCATGCCTGGAACGTCGATGCGCAGAAAGCGATCGAGCTCGCGAAGGTGTGCGAGGCATCAGGGCTCCAGCACGACAAGCGGATCAATAACTCCGAAGGGGCAACCGTGTCGACGAACCGCGGCATGAGGGCCTATGGCAACACGCACGGCTTTGTCGGCAAATTCTCCAAGACGAGTCATTCGATCAGCTGCGTCCTGCTCGGTGAGAAGGACGGAGAGATGCAGCGCGATTACCACTACTCGACGGCACGGGATCCCGCGGACCTCGAGAGCGTCGAAGCCATCGGTCGAACCGCGGCGGAGCGCACCGTCGGGCGGCTTGGCGCACGCAAGATTCCGACGACCCGTGTTCCGGTGTTGTTTTCCGCGGACCTGGCGCGCGGCTTCATCAGCCACGCAATCGCGGCTATTTCTGGCAGCGCACAGTACCGCCGCTCTTCTTTCCTGCTCGACGCGGCCGGCGAGACAATATTTCCCGACTTCGTCGACATCGTCGAACGGCCACATCTCCCCAAGGGCATGGCAAGCGCGAGCTACGACGCCGAGGGAGTGGCAACCTACGATCGCGATCTCGTCTCGGCCGGCGTGCTGCAGGGCTACATTCTCAGCAGCTACTCGGCACGACGACTTGGCCTCGAAACCACGGCTGACGCGGGCGGCCCGCAAAATCTCATCGTCAGCGCCAACGCCGACGACAAGCAGGCACTGATTGCCGAGATGGGTACCGGCCTACTCGTCGAGGAACTCATCGGGCACGGCGTCAATACGGTGACCGGAGACTACTCGCGCGGCGTAGCAGGGCAGTGGGTCGAGAACGGCGAGATAGCCTATCCGGTGCATGAAGTGACCGTGGCCGGCAATCTCCGCGATCTCTATGCGGATATACGGCTCATCGGCCGCGACCGCGACGAGCGTGGCGGACTGCGCTGCGGTTCACTGCTGATCGGCGAGATGACCGTCGCCGGCGCCTGACGAACTCACTCCCGGTCGGGCAGGCCCGCAGCCTCTTTGTCGAGCAGATCCGACAGCGACATTTCGCCAACCGTTTCCGCCACCGCATCGTCCATTTGAGTGCCGATCGCTTCGATCTCGTTTGACCATCTCGGCGTTCGATGTGAGCCCGTCTCACCTTCGACTCGGACCACCGACAGAATGTCGCTGAGGAGAATTCTCGACATCTCGCGGCCGGGCTGCAGATGGTCGGACTCTGTCAGGGTCAGCAGCCCGTTGTTTTCGAGGCCTTTCACCATGGGTGCCAGCGTGATCGACGGGATTTGCAGCGTGTCGCTCAGCGAGCGCAGAGTCACACCGCCTATCGGGTCGCGGAATTCGCGGCCAACGAGCAGCATTACATTCAACGCGAGACGTTCCCGCATCGCGTTCGATAAGCGTGGCTCACGCCGCCCGATCTTCAGATACGCGCGATTCTGCGTGTAGAAGGCGATCTGCGAGCCGATCAGCAGTATCAACCAGTTGAGGTAGACCCAGATCAGCGCCGAGATCGGCACGGCGAAACCCGCATAAACGGCATTGCTGCGTACCGAGTCGACGACGAAGGTCGCGAAAATCACGCTGACCGTTGCCCACATAATGCCGCCCGCGACGCCGCCAATCAGCGCCGATGAGAATCGAACCTGCGTATTCGGCACGATGATGTACAGGAACGTAAAAACCGCGCAGACGATGACATACGGCACGAGTTTGCCGGCCGCGGCGATCGCCGGCCCGAAGAATGTATTGTTGACGAGGAATTCGACCAGCGCCGCGCTCTGCAGCACGGAGATCAGGCCGAGGGCCACGAGTATGAACAGCCCTCCGACAACGAGCACGGAGACGTACTCGAGTAAGCGCCGCGCGAAGCTGCGCGGCTTGTCCACGTACCAGACGTAATTGAAGCTCGCCTCGATCTTCTGAACCATCGAGATCGCCGCGTAAATGAAGAACACGAGTCCGAAGCCCGCCAGCGCACGGATATTTACGGCGTTGACCAGTGCCAGTACCTGGTCCGTGATCTCCCGGCCCTTGTCCCCGAGCGGCTCTAGAAACAGATAGGCCTGAGCCGCGGCCTCCTCGTGCATGCCGTACCCTTTTAGCAGCGAGAAGCTGAAGGCGAGCAGCGGAACAATTGACAGCAATGTTGTGTAGACGAGGCTCATCGCGCGAAGCGTGAGCTGTCCCAAGACGACGTCACGCAGCACGGCATAAACGTAGCGCAGCAAGATGGCGAGCGTCTGCAGCGGCAGCCCGCGCTTGTCAAGCCGAGGCCCCCAGATGAACGAGTCGATCCGCTGTTTGAGGTCGGCGATCATGGCACCCATTGTACAGCCGTAATGCCGGCTTAGCGCCCGGTCAGGCGCTCGAGTGCTTCCGTGTACTTCGCGATCGTCGCGTCGAGAATGTCTTGCGGCAGCTCGGGGCCCGGCGCTTGCTTGTCCCAGTCGAGCGTGTCGAGGTAGTCGCGGACGAACTGCTTGTCGAAGCTCGGCGGACTGATCCCGGTGCGGTAACCGTCGACGGGCCAGAATCGCGACGAATCGGGAGTGAGGACCTCATCGATCAGATACAGCCTTCCCTCGCTGTCCTGGCCGAACTCGAACTTGGTGTCTGCAATGATGATGCCGCGATCGAGCGCGTACCTGGCTGCGCGCTCGTAAATTGCGATCGACGTGTCGCGGACCTTTTCGGCGAGATTTTCGCCGAGGAGTTCGACGACGTCGTCAAATCCGATGTTCTCATCGTGCGCGCCGGCCTCCGCCTTGCTCGACGGCGTGAACAGGGTTTTCGGCAGTCGGGAAGCCTGCTCCAGCCCCGGCGGCAGCGTGATGCCGCTGGTCGCGCCTGTAGCCCGGTAGTCGCGCCAGCCCGAACCGATCAGGTAGCCGCGAACGACGGCCTCTATCGGCAGCGGCTTGAGCCGTCTTACGATGAGTGCTCTGCCGCGCAGCGCCTCACGGGCGGCGCTGTCATCGATGACAGCGTCGATGGTCAGGTCGGTCAGCTGATTCTCGATCAGATCTGACATCATTCGAAACCAGAACAGAGACAGGCTGGTGAGTACGCGGCCCTTGCCGGGCACCGGGTCGGGCATGACGACGTCGTAGGCCGAGAGACGATCCGTGGTGACGATCAATAAATGGTCATCGCCGACCGCATAGATATCGCGGACTTTGCCGCGCCCGATAAGGGGCAGATCCGGAACCGCCGATTCGTAGAGCGCATCCGCTGAGTTCATCCTGTTTAGTACCCGCGAGCAAGACGATGCGCGGATGATGGCTGCTCACAGCGGGGCAGGCAAGCGATTCGACGTAGGAATGAGGCGCGGTAACCGTTACGATTCTGAGCACGGATTGGTCGGGATCGTAACGGTTGGCGCGTGTATTGGGGCAAGGTCATAGGTACGCTCGCCGGGCTCGCGACGATGAAGCCCCTCTTTGCGCTCCTCGGCCTGTTTCTGGGCCATCAATTCGATCGTGGCTTCGAGGCGCGTTTCCGGAATTTTCGCGAACAGGGACATCGGGTCGGTAGTCTTTCCAGCGGCTATCACCGCGCGCTGTTCCGCAGCATGGGGCATCTTGCAAAGATCGATGGCCGGGTGAGCGAGGACGAGATCCGCGCGGCCAGGTCGGTCATGCACAGGCTCGGTCTTGGCCCGGCTGAAGTCCGGGATGCCATCGGCTGGTTCAATGAAGGCAAACAAGCGGGCTTCCGGCTCGTGGCCACCTTGCGCGACCTGCGCAGCAAATATGCGCGCCGCGCCGATGCGCGCGCGCTGTTCCTGCGGCTCCTGCTGGAGGTGTCGCTGGCCAAGAATCGCATGCATCAGTCCGAGCGAGCAGAGGTCTGGACGATATGCCGGGAGCTCGAGATCGGCCGTGTGGAGCTCGCCCAGCTCGAAGCAATGATCAGGGCGCAGCGCGGGTTCCGGCGGTCGCCGGCCGGCGATGCGGACACTGAGCGCGTCCGCGCCGCATACAGAACCCTCGGTGTCGACGCGTCGGCCACAAATGACGAAGTCAAGACGGCCTACCGTCGTCTGATGAGCAGAAATCACCCTGACAAGATCGAGGGCAGCAACCCGAACGCCGACGTGAAGGCCGAAGCGGAGCGCCGCACTCGAGAGGTCCGGGGTGCCTGGGAATTACTCAAGACGCGGCGCTCGATCCGCTAGGAATGCGATCGGCGGCGCGTGATACATTCACTGAAAACAGAGGAATGACCGTGGAACCGTTAATCGCCCCATCGATCCTGTCGGCCGATTTCGCAAAGCTCGGCGACGATGTGCGTGCCGTGCTGGACGCCGGCGCCGATATTGTCCACTTCGACGTCATGGACAATCACTTCGTGCCTAACCTGACTATCGGGCCAATGATCTGCTCGGCCCTGCGCGATTTCGGAATCGAGGCGCCGATCGATGTACATCTCATGGTGGAGCCTGTCGATCGCCTGATACCGGATTTTGCGAAAGCCGGCGCCAGTTACATCACGTTTCATCCGGAGGCGAGCCGGCATGTCGATCGCTCGCTGGCGCTGATCCGCGATCACGGAGTTCGCTCAGGTCTGGTTTTCAACCCGGCGACGCCGTTGGACTGGCTCGAATACGTGCTGGACAAGATCGACATGGTGCTGATCATGTCGGTGAATCCGGGTTTCGGCGGCCAGGCTTTCATCCCCGCGGCACTGGATAAGCTCCGACGCGCTCGCGAACTTATCGATGCGAGCGGGCGTGATATCCGTCTGGAGATCGACGGCGGGGTCAAGATCGACAATATTGGAGAGATCGCAGCGGCGGGCGCCGATACATTTGTCGCGGGTTCAGCGATCTTCGGCAGCGGCGACTACGCGGCAACGATCGAAGCGATGAAGAGCGAAATCAAAAAAGCCGGCTGACGCCGGCTTTTTTGATCAGAGGTTGCGGTTGGGTCTGGCCCCGTAGACGACGATCGTCTTGCCGCTCGCGGACACGAGGCCCTGTTCCTCCAACACCTTGAGGACACGGCCTGCCATCTCGCGGGAACAGCCTACGAGCCTGCTGAGCTCCTGACGGCTTACTTTGATCTGCATGCCGTCAGGGTGTGTCATCGCATCCGGCTCGTTGCAAAGATCCATGATCGCGTGCGCAACGCGCCCGGTCACGTCGACAAAAGCAAGATCGCCCAGCTTGCGGTTCGTACGGTCGAGCCGTGTTGCAAGCTGGGTTGCCAGTTCGAATACGAGGCCCGGGCTCTCGCTCGCAATCTGCCGAAAGCGAGGATAGGTCATCTCGGCAATCTCGCACTCCGTTCGGGTGCGGACCCACGCGCTTCGTGTCGGCTGCTCGTAGAAGAGCCCCATTTCGCCGAAGAACTGGCCCTTGTTCAGGTAAGCCAGCACCATCTCGTTGCCGTCCTCGTCCTCGATCATCACCTCGACCGAACCATCGACGATGTAGTACAGCACGTCAGGCAGATCGCCAGCGTGGATCATGACGGTTTTCGACGGCACCGTGCGCACCCTGCAATAGCTCAGGAAACGATTAATCGCGGGTACATCGCTCAGTGTCTTCGCATTCGTCTGCATGAATCCTTCCCCAATCGCTCAGCCGCCACCGTTTTAATACAGTTCGAGTACGCTGGCAAGCTAAGTGCGTGTTTTCTTTATCAAACCCGGTATGCCGTGCTTGTCATTATGCGTGCGGTCATGCGCATGAGTCGCCGAAGGCCTTCAGGAAGATCTGCTGCGCCCGCCGCGCGGGCGTTGTCTCCATGCTCGGCTTCTTCGTCGCGCATGCGCGTAACGATCGCGCGGCTGCGTTGATCGGTCTCGGGCAGGCCGTCGAGATGAGTCGTCAGATGCTCGACGACCTGATGTTCGGTCTCGGCGATAAACCCCAGGCTCCACTTGTCGCCCAGCGCGCCGCTTGCGGCGCCGATCGCAAAGGCGCCTGCAAACCAGATCGGGCTCAGCCGGCTGGGTTCTTCTCCGAGCTCTTCAAGCCGCTGCTCGCACCAGGCCAGATGGTCGAACTCTTCCTTCGCCGCGGCTCGCATGTCAGCTTCTGTCTCGTGATTCCGCGCGACGGCCGCGTGCCCCTGATACAGGCCCTGTGCGGCGACTTCGCCGGCGTGATTGACCCGCATGAGGCCGGCCGCATGCGCTTTCTCGCGCTCATCGAGTTCGTCCTGGGGCAGGCCCAAGGCCGGGTTCGGGCGCGGTGACTGACCGGCCGGTGCGGCCACCGTGCGCAAAGCGTTGTTGACGCCGACCAGAAGCCGGTCCAGCGGTGAGAGTCTTCGCACGTGCATGGGCACAGTATACCGCCTGGAATATAAACATTTGTGAACGGCTCGCCCGTTGAGGTGATCAGCCGCTATACTCCGCAGCCGTTAAAGGGGCCGGGAACCCATGGAGTGTTCAGATGATCGTTCGTAAACCGCTGTTGTTCGCACTACTCGCATTGGCTGCGCAGCCATCGATTGCCCAGGAAGAAGAGGGACCGTGGTCCGGCAGCGCCTCGTTCGGCTTCCTGTCTACGTCCGGCAACACCGAAAACTCGAGCCTCAACTCCGGTTTCGAACTCGGATACACGACCGGCGACTGGTCGCACAGGCTAAACACTATCGCGATCTACGCGAACGAGAACAACGTGACCACAGCCGAGGCGTATGAGGCTGCTTTCAAGACTGAGTGGCAGATCAACGATGCCAGCTACCTGTTCGGCCGGCTACGCTGGCGGAAAGACCGGTTCTCGTCCTTCGACACACAATTCTCTCAGGCCATCGGTTACGGCTACCGCGTGATCGACACCGAAATCCACCACCTGAACGCGGAAGTCGGCGCCGGTATGCGCCAGTCGGACCTCGTCGACGGTACGAGCGAAGAAGAGTTCATCACACGTGCCGGGCTGGAATACGAGTGGACGCTAAGCGAAACGGCGACCTTCGAGCAGGTCCTCGGAGTCGAGGCCGGCGACACCAATACCTACATGGAGTCGGTGACCTCGTTGTCGGCGAGGCTGCTGGGAGATCTGGCCCTGGTCGCCTCGTACACCGTCAAACACAATACTGACGTGGTGCCGGGAACCGAGGAGACCGACACCTACACGGCTCTGACGCTCGAGTACAGATTCTGACGTTCCCGGCGATCATTCAAGCCACTGATTTCGAAGGGGAAACCGAGGAGGCGACCGACCCCTCGGAATTCGTTACAGGCGATTGCATTAGGGCAACACCTACAGTACACTTTCGCGCCTTTCCGCCAGACGTCGCCGGAACGACGACGAGTGGCCGCGGCAATATCAAGTTAAGCGCTTGATCTGCCTAAAGAAAATCGAATCCGAGAATTAAACAATGAAGACGTTTTCCGCGAAGCCCGCAGAGGTTCGCCGCGATTGGTACGTTGTCGATGCCACGGGCAAGACGCTCGGCAGGCTGTCGACTGAGATTGCGCGCCGCCTGCGTGGCAAGCACAAGCCCGAATACACGCCGCACGTGGACACGGGCGACTACATCGTTGTCGTCAACGCCGAGAAGATCCGCGTGACCGGCAACAAGCTCAAAGACAAGACCTATTACCGGCACACGGGTTATATCGGCAATTTGAAGTCGATAACGCTCGACAAACTGTTGGACGAGGCGCCGGAACGGGCGCTCCAGCACGCCGTGAAGGGTATGCTGCCGCGCGGACCGCTCGGCCGTAAGATGTTCTCCAAGCTGCGCGTTTTCGCGGGCCCGGAGCACAACCATACGGCCCAGCAGCCGATTCCGCTGGAAGTAAACGCCTGACCGGCACTAGAGACAAGGCCAAGCAATGACTGAACAATTTTACGGTACCGGACGTCGCAAGACTTCGACCGCACGCGTATTCCTGCGGCCGGGCACGGGCGCCATCACCGTCAACGATCGCCCGCTCGACGTATTCTTCGGCCGCGAGACGGCACAGATGATCGTGCGCCAGCCGCTCGAACTGACCGATCTGAAGGACAGGTTCGACGTGAATGTGACGGTGCAGGGCGGCGGAACGACCGGGCAGGCCGGTGCGATTCGCCACGGTCTCACCCGTGCGCTGATGGAATACGATGAGGCGCTTCGCGGGTCGCTGCGCAAGGCAGGCTTCGTAACCCGCGACGCTCGTGAAGTCGAGCGCAAGAAAGTGGGTCTGCGCAAAGCACGTCGCGCGACGCAGTACTCCAAGCGCTGATCGGAGACCCGATCCCATTTGGGGGATCGTCTAGTGGTAGGACTACGGACTCTGACTCCGTCAACGGGGGTTCGAATCCCTCTCCCCCAGCCAAAAAACAGAAAGGGCCCCTTTACGGGGCCCTTTCTGTTTTTCGGTTCGGGGAGCTGGAGATAAGGACCACTGTTCGACGGGCCCGCGAAGCGGCCCGGACGCACGAAGTGCGCCCGAAGGGCGAACTGCCGGAGGCAGTGAGTCAATCCCTCTCCATCAATCCTCGCCGTAAACGTCAGTCCGCGATCACCGAAGACGGCCTTCCGCAGATAGCGGGCGGACTGCCCTCTACGTCAGTCCGCTATCACCGAAGGTTCACCCGAGTCGTGACTGAGACGGACTGCTCTAGACCCGCATCTCCCGCACACCGCTGTCGCTGGCGATCAGCAAGATGTCCGCGGGACGCCGCGCAAAGATGCCGACGGTTACGATGCCGGGAATTCGGTTGAGCCGGTCCTCAAACTCGACCGGGTTTGAAATCTGCAGGCCCTGGACATCGAGTATGTGATTGCCGTTGTCCGTAACAAAGCCTTCGCGCCAGACAGGTTGGCCACGCAGCTTGAGCAGCTGCCGTGACACGTACTCCTGCGCCATCGGCAAGACTTCGATCGGCAACGGGAAGTTGCCGAGCATGCCGACGAGCTTCGAGTCGTCGACGATGCAGACGAAGCGGCGCGATGCCGCAGCCAGAACCTTCTCGCGCGTCAGCGCACCGCCGCCGCCTTTTATGAGATGCAGACGTTTGCTTGCCTCGTCCGCGCCATCGACGTAGACGTCGAGATCGCCGGATTCGTTTAGCGTGATTACGTCGAAGCCGCGTTCTTCGAGCAGCGCGGTAGACGCGCGCGAACTCGAAACCACGCAGTCAATCCGGTCTCTGATATCGGGAAGGGCCTCGATGAGGCAATTGACGGTCGACCCGGTGCCAACACCCAGCCTTGTACCGGGGACGATGAATTCGAGCGCTGCCTGAGCTGCCAGGCGCTTCTTTTCCTGTGCGTCCATTCCGGGGCCACCAAGTTAAGTCGGGGCCGAGCTTAACGGATAGATTGCGAGCCTGCTATAGGCTCCGTCTCAGTTATCTGGAACTGATGCGGTTATGCAATATCAATTGGCTGGCGGGTTCGGATCGGATATTGCGCTTGCCAGGGCTGTCTCTCCGGTACGCATTATCGTAGACGTCAGTCCGCAGTGACCGGAGTCGAGGTCTTGACGTGGGAGGATGCGGCTGTCTCTCCGGTACGCCTTATCGTAAACGTCAGTCCGCAGTGACCGGCGTCGAGGTCTTGAAGTGGGAGGGCGGACTGGACTGTCCGGAAATGAAAAGTGCCCGCAATTGCGGGCACTTTTGTTGTTGCTAAGAAGGCCTTAGCGTTTCTTGCGAGACGACTTCCGAGCTGCTTTCTTCTTCGTCTTACGCTTAGCAGCTTTCTTCTTCGTCTTGCGCCTGGCTACTTTCTTTTTAGCCTTCTTCTTGGCTTTCTTTTTGACCTTACGCTTCTTGGCTACCTTCTTTTTAGCCTTCTTCTTGGCTTTCTTTTTAACCTTACGCTTCTTGGCTACCTTCTTTTTAGCCTTCTTCTTGGCTTTCTTTTTAACCTTACGCTTCTTGGCTACTTTCTTTTTAGCCTTCTTCTTGGCTTTCTTTTTAACCTTACGCTTCTTAGCGACTTTCTTTTTCGCCTTTTTCCTGGCGACTTTTTTCTTCGTCTTGCGTTTGGCGGCTTTCTTCTTAGCCGCTTTCCTGCGAGCCGGTTTCTTCGTTACTTTACGCTTCTTAGCGACTTTGCGCTTCGAAGCCTTCTTGCGTGACTTCTTTTTGGTAGCCATGATGTTCTCCGTGTCGGGTACCCGGCGTTGAGTATATACAAGAAACGCAAAAAATCCAGCAACTTACCGACGCAAAAAATCAATGTGTGACGTGCGTCAAAAATGCGACGCAAGAAGCATCGAAATGTACGACGAAATGTTCGCAAGAGTTTTCGTCACGCACACGTCAAATGCAAAGCAAAGTGACGTCTAAACAACCAGTTCATCGCGTCGATTCGTTTTCAGTTAGTACGCGATAAAGCGGTATATCCCAAGGATTTGCCCTTATTTCCTCGACTTTCTGGCAGTCGAATGCAAAGCCGATCAATTTTGTCGGCAACCAACGTTGACGGTTCCTCAGTGCGCGAAACGCACGATCGAAATAGCCGCCGCCTGTTCCTATGCGAACTCTGTGTTCATCGAAGGCGACCGTCGGCGTAACGACCACTTTCAGGTTTTGCGCAGAAATTTCCTCACCGAACGCCGGCTCCCAGAGTCCAAAACGATTTCTCACCAGCGGTGTTTGCGGACGAGTCTCGACAAATCGCATCGACGATCCGCGGCCCACTACGGGCGCGTAGATTCTTTTGCCGGCACGCCAGCAGCGTTCGAAAACGATGCTGGTATCGACTTCGATAGGCGAAGCGATGTAGCAGGCAATCTCTGATGCGCGAAAGAAGAATTCGGAACGGAGGAACCGGCGCTGTATGCGCAGCGAAAAGACAGCTCGGTCGTCCTCGGTAAGTTGGCGGCGGGCGTGCAGACCCCGCGAACGAAGTTCTTCTGCAGACGCGGTCGTCATCCTCCGCCTCCCGACGGCCGTATCGAGTAAGGGAGACGCCTCCCGCCTGTGCCGTTATCGAGCCGTCGCTCTCGAACCAGAGCAACAAGTGGGGTCAGCCGTGGCAGCAACAGGCTTTCCGGACAAGCCGGTCCTGCTCAAATGCTGCCGACAGTGCACGACCCCGAGGTAGATATTTAGGGTCGAAAGGTATCCAGGTCGATATCGAACACTGCAGGAGGCGTCAATTCGGTCAGAGATCGAGTGGGCGCGAGCTACCAAGCGCAGATTCCACACGGTCGGACAACAGCCTGAGGCGGTCATTCAGATCGCCCTCCAGATGCTTGTCCTTCTCTTTTGCGTGCAAAAGATCGTTGGCCATATTCAAGGCCGCCATGACGGCAATACGATCGAGGCCGACAATGCGTCCACTATCACGGATTTCCTGCATCTTGGCATTCAAGACTTCCGCGCTGTCGAGCAGGTCGGTGCGTTCACTGGCGGGGCAGGCTACCTGGTATTCCTTATCCAGGATGCGAATGCTCACCTTGGCATGCGTATCGGTCATCTACGATCCCTGTTCCATGGCTTTGAGGCGTCCGATCATCGCTTCGACGCGAGCGCGTACCTGCTCATTCTTCTGTAGCAGATTCGCGCGCTCCGCGGTTAGCACGTCCTGTCTTTGGCGGAGTGACTTGTTCTCGTCCTGTAGCTGGTCACAGACTCTGACGAGAGCGTCGACTCGCTGCTCCAGACGTTTGAGTTCGTGCTCGAATACGGTATTGATGTCTTCGGCCATGGAACCAATATAGTCAGGCGTTACTATAGAATCAATCGCCAAAATCGAGCTGCCGTGGGATCATTGAGTCTTGCAGTACCGATTGGCACGAAAGCGACAGGGATGCACATCCAGCACCGCACAATCGACGATGCGCTCAGACGCGCCGGCAGCAACTGGGACGCTGCGCAATCTCACGGGCTCGTATCCGGCAGGCTGGCCGTGGAGGGCCAGCAGGCCGGGGCGGCGTGGCTCGGGCAGATACTGGAGGGCACGGACGAGCTAAACGCCTCGCGAAAGGAGTGCGAAGGCCTGTTGGTGGCACTGTTTGACGAGACACATCGCCGCCTCAGCGAGCGGCAGTCCGGATTCACGCCCTTGCTTCCCGACGACGACGACGGCACCGCATCACGTACCGAGGCGCTGACGCATTGGTGCGAGGGATTCCTGCACGGGCTGGTCTCGGGCAAGCACGACGACGCCCTGAAGTCGCGGCTGGCCGGTGACCCACTGGCTGACATCATCAAGGATGTCTTGCATATCACCAGAGCGACGGTCAGCGATGACGACGAAGACGATGAAGAGGCGCTGACCGAGATCGTCGAGTACCTTCGAGTCGCGGCGCAGCTCGTATACGAGGAACTCGCCGACATCAGGCCGGCCGAAGCAGTATGAAACCCGAAGAGTTCGCCCGACGCCGCCAGCAGCTGATGCGCATGGTAGGCCCTGACGGCATCGCGATCCTGCCGTCCGCACCGGTTCGGATGCGCAGCCGGGACGTCGAGTACAGATATCGGCAGGACAGCGACTTTTACTATCTGACCGGCTTCGCGGAACCGGAGTCGGTCGCCGTACTGGCACCGGGCAGAAGCAACGGTGAGTACCTGCTCTTTTGCCGTGAACGCGATCCCGACCGTGAACGCTGGGACGGTAGTCGTGTCGGTCCCGACGGCGTCGTCAATGACTACGGCGCGGACGATGCGTTTCCGATCGACGACATCGACGACATCCTTCCGGGCGTAATCGAATCCTGTACGCGGGTCTACTACACGATGGGTATGTACTCGGATTTCGATACGCGAATCGCCGAGTGGATCAATTCACTGCGCTCGGGCGAGTCGCGCGGCGTCCACACGCCGCAGGAGTTCGTTGCCCTCGACCATCTGTTGCACGACATGCGCTTGTACAAGAGCCGCGCTGAGATCTCGGCAATGCGGCGTTCCGCAAAGGTCGCCGTCAAGGCGCACGAACGGGCGATGCGCATGATCCGGCCCGGGCTTTTCGAGTACGAGGTCGAGGCGGAATTCCGGCACGAGTTTCGGCGCAACGATGCACTGGTCTCTTACAGTCCGATCGTCGGCAGCGGACCGAATGCCTGCACGCTCCATTATGTCGACAATCGTCGCATCCTCGAGGATGGCGACTTGCTGTTGATCGACGCGGGCTGCGAGCTCGATTACTACGCCTCGGATATCACCAGAACGCTGCCTGTCAGCGGGAAGTTCAGTGCCGAGCAGCGCGCCGTCTATGAGGTGGTACTTGCCGCGCAGTTGGCGGCCATCGATAAGGTCCGCAAGGGCAATCACTGGAACGATCCGCACGACGCGGCAGTTAAGGTCATTGCGGAGGGTATCAAGGATATCGGCTTGATCGAATCAGCCGTACCTGTGGAGATCGAGACCGGTGCCTATCACGACTTCTTCATGCATCGAACCGGGCACTGGCTGGGTATGGACGTGCACGACGTGGGCGACTACAAGGTTGGTGAGCAGTGGCGCCTGTTGGAAGCCGGTATGGCCATGACCGTTGAGCCCGGCATCTACATCTCCGACAGACCGACGGTTCCCGAACGCTTCCGAAACATCGGCGTCAGGATCGAGGACGACGTGCTCGTGACGGCCAACGGCCCGGACGTCCTGAGCAAGGGGCTTGTTAAAGAGCCGGACGCGATCGAAGCGCTGATGCAGGGCGAATGAAAGAGATCCCCGAAACTCGGTACGACGTTCTGATTGCCGGCGGCGGCATGATCGGAACCAGTCTGGCGCTCGCGCTGTCGCAGCTCGATCTGCGCATCGCCGTGGTCGAAGCTGTCGCGCGTGAGGCGTCCCTGCAGCCGAGTTTCGACGATCGTTCGACCGCATTGTCACGAAGCACGCAACGCATGTTCGAAGCGCTCGGGCTCTGGCCGAAGGTTGCCGCGGCTTCGACGCCGATCAGGCGTATTCATGTTTCAGACAAGGGGCGTTTCGGGTTCTCGCGTATCGATGCGGAGGAGCAGGGCGTCGAAGCACTCGGCTACGTAGTCTTCAATCGCGTGTTGGGCGGCGTCCTGCAGAAGGCCGTTCTCGAGCACGAATCGATCGACGTCATCTGCCCCGCGCGAATCGTTGGCGTCACTTGTTCCGATGCAGAGGCTGTTGCGGTTGTCGAGGGTGCTGAGCGAACGGAAGTCCGTACGCCGCTGCTGGTGGCCGCCGACGGCGCAAATTCGAGCGTCCGGGACATGCTCGGCATTTCCGCCATTCAGAGTCGGTACGGCCAGACCGCGATCATCGGCAATCTCTTGACTGAGATTCCGATCGGCAATACTGCCTACGAGCGCTTTACGGGAGACGGCCCGCTGGCGTTCCTGCCGGTCAACGACGGTCGCGCCGCGTTTATCCGTACAGCCGCCGACGAGGATGTAGAACGGATACTTGCCCTGGACGACGCTGGATTCCTTCACGAATTACAGGAGCTGTTCGGGAATCGGCTCGGCCAATTGTCGAACCTCGGCGAGCGCGCGAGCTACCCGCTAACGCTTAGCCGGACGATGCGATTGACGGCGACACGGAGCGTGCTTGTCGGTAATGCGGCGCACGGTCTGCACCCGGTTGCCGCGCAAGGATTTAATCTAGGCATGCGCGATGTCGCGGCGCTGTGCGATTGCATCGCGGATGCCGCGCGAGAAGAGCTCGGCAACAAAGTGATGCTCGATCGTTACGCGGCGTGGCGCAAATCCGATCAGTCGAAGCTCGTCCGCTTTACGGACAGCCTGGTTGGCCTGTTCGGATCGACACGGCCACCGGTCCGGCTGCTTCGAAACCTCGGGATGCTGGCGTTCGACCTCGTGCCTGGCGTTCGCGAGGAATTCGCACGCCATACCATGGGTCTTGCCGGTCGACTGCCGCGCCTGTCGAGAGGCGTTCCTCTCCGATGAGGCGCGACGCGAAAGTCGTGATAGCGGGCGCGGGAGTCACGGGTCTGACGATCGCTGCGCTGCTTGCCGATCTCTCGCCGGCCCTCCAGATCACAGTCGTTGACCGAAGCGCACGACCGGAATTCGATTCCGATGCGGACCTCGATCTCCGTGTTTCGGCGATTGCGCCGGGTTCCGTCGACCTGCTCGCTGGCATCGGTGCGTGGAATGAGTCTCGGCCGGAACGCCGCTGCCCGTACGATCGGATGCGGGTCTGGGATGCGGACCACGAGGTCGGTGGGCCGTCGACGCTGTGCTTCGATGCCGACGAGTTCTCCATCCCACATCTCGGCTACATCGTCGAGAACCGGTCTTTGATCGACGCCTTGTTGGCGGCGCTAAGCGAACATGATGTCGCGTTCCGCTTTTCGTCGCCGCTCACGGCGCTGGAGGAGAGCGGCAATGGACACGACGTGATCCTCGAGAACGGCAACCGCATGTATGCCGATCTCGTCATCGCCGCCGACGGCGGGCGTTCGCTCATCCGCGAGGCCTGCGGAATCGCCGTCGATCGATATGCCTACAGCCAGACGGCGTTCGTCACTCATCTCATGCCCGAGCGTTCGCACGAGGCGACTGCATGGCAGCGGTTTCTGAGCGACGGGCCTTTCGCACTGCTGCCGCTCGCCGACGGTCGCGTATCCGTCGTCTGGTCGACGGAGCCGAAACAGGCCGAGCGGGCGTCAGCCTGCTCTGACGAGGAGCTGGCGAAACTCATGACAGAGTTGTCCGACGGGGTACTCGGCCAGCTCGAACCCGCCGGACCCCGCGGCCGTTTCCCGCTCGCTGCCCAGCACGCTCGGGAGTACGTCCGTCACGGCATTGCGCTGATCGGCGATGCCGCGCACACGATCCACCCGCTGGCGGGTCAGGGAGCGAACCTCGGACTCGCCGACGCTGCCGCGCTCGCGCGCGTCATCGAGGAGGCGCTCGACGCCGGTGAATTCATCGGCGATCGGCCCGTTTTGCGCCGCTACGCAAGGGCTCGACGCGGTGCAAATGCGACGATGATGCAGTTCATGACTGGCCTCAATCGCCTGTTTGCTTCAGACTCTGCCGTTCTCGGCGAATTCCGGCGTCTCGGCATGACGCTGTTTAATGCAAGCGGCCCGATAAGAAGCCGCATCGCCGGGGTCGCGCTGGGCCGCCGCTAGTTGCGTCTTGCGCGTTTGCGGGGGGAATAAATGCAGCAGAGATACGTTTACGCGCTCGCGTTACTGCTGACCGTTGCGGGTCTCACCATTTTCATCTGGAAGTGGCAGGTGCTGGGGTTTCCGATCACGGAAGACCAGGAGACGCCGGTATGGACCATCGAGTCGGCCGTGACGTTCGATGCCGGGCGCGGATCGATCAAGGTGAATCTTCTTATCCCGACGCTGACGCCCGGTTTCCGTGTTCTCAATGAGCATCCCGTTTCACGTGGCTACGGCTTCGACCTCAACTACGGCAGCAGTGGACGAGAAGCACAGTGGGCCGTTCGTCGCGCCAACGGGCCGCAGGTCATCTATTACCGCGTATCGGTGTATCAGGATGCCTCCGCGGACGAATCGGACACCACGCCGCCGTTTCCGCCGCAACCAGTTATAGAAGAGCCGTTCAGGACGGCGGTCGATGTCATCGTCGCAGAGGTTCGCGAACAGTCGGCCGATACTTCGTCGTTTACCGCCGGACTGCTGCGACGCATGAACGACCCTTCTCCCGACGGGAATGTCGAATTGCTCATGACGGACGTCGAGAACCGGACAGACTTCGTCGACGTCGTCAGGACGATTCTCGCCTCGGCTCGCATCCCGGCGAGGATCGTGCATGGATTCCCGCTGCTGGGCCGTCAGCGCCGCGCGGAACCCGTGGCCTGGCTGGAAGTGCACGACGGCGACTCCTGGCGCTACTTCAACCCGATGACCGGCGAAGAAAATCTGCCGGACCAGTTTCTGGTCTGGTGGCGCGGTAACGAGCCGTTGGCCAGCGTCGAGGGCGGAAGTAACCTGCAGGTTAGCTTTGCCGTGCAGCGGAATCACGTAGACGCGATCGCGATCGCTCGCGCTCAGGCGTCACGGTCCGACGCATCCCTTTTCAGCCTGTCGATGTACAACCTGCCGATCCGAACCCAGGCCGTTTACTCCGTCCTGCTGATGATCCCGCTCGGCGCGCTGGTCATGGTGTTGTTGCGCAACATCGTCGGAATCGACGCCTTCGGTACGTTCATGCCGGTGCTCATCGCCCTCGCATTCCGCGAGACCAAGCTGTTTTGGGGCGTCATACTGTTCGCGCTGCTGGTTGCACTCGGCCTCAGTATTCGGTTCCTGCTCGAGCGACTACGCCTGCTGCTCGTACCCCGGCTCGGTGCCGTTCTTATCGTCGTCGTCATGCTGATGCTGGTCATCAGTCTGCTGTCGCATGAACTCGGCATGGAGACCGGGCTGTCGGTCGCGCTGTTCCCGATGGTCATCATCGCAATGACTATCGAGCGAATGTCTGTCGTCTGGGAAGAGCGCGGCGCCGCCGACGCGATCCGGGCTGCCTTCGGCAGTCTCGTGATCGCGGTGTTCGCCTACATCGCGATGGGCTTGAGCTGGCTGGAGCACGCCATATTCACGTTCCCCGAGTTGTTGCTCGTTATCCTCGCCGTGGTCGTGCTCGTCGGCCGCTATACCGGCTATCGGCTGCTCGAACTGACGCGCTTCAAGGCACTGGCAGGGGACTGATGCTGGGAACCGCGAAGAAGCTCCGCGCGGCGGGCGTGATTGGCGTTAACGAGCGCAATGCGCGCTTCATCATGCCGCTCAATCCGCGCCGCTTGTACCCGCTGGTGGACGATAAGGCACGCACCAAAGTGATCGCCCTGGAGGCGGGCATGGCGGTGCCCGATCTATACGGGATGATCCGCAATCAGCGTCAAGTGCGCGAGTTCGGCGACATCGTCGCGGCGCACGAGAGCTTCGTCGTCAAACCGGCTCGGGGCAGCGGCGGTGACGGTATTCTCGTCGTGGCGAGTCGCAGCCAGCGCCGCCGGGACAACTTCCGGCTTGCGAGCGGCAGTCTGATGTTGGTATCGGACATCGAGCATCACATTTCGAACATTGTCGGTGGTCAATACAGCCTCGGCGGCAAGCCGGACAAGGCGCTGATCGAGTATTGCGTCCGCTTCGACCCGACATTTGCCGAGGTCAGCTATCAGGGCGTGCCGGACATTCGGGTTGTCGTCTACCGAGGGTACCCGGCAATGGCGATGGTGCGCCTACCGACTCGTGCGTCGGATGGCAAAGCAAACCTTCATAAGGGTGCGGTCGGTGCCGGTGTCGACATGTCCACCGGCACGACGCTCACCGGTGTTCTGGGGAACGACGTGGTCGAGGAGCATCCGGACACCGGCGCACTGATAGAGGGCATCGAGATTCCCGGATGGGACTTCATCCTGCAGTCCGCCGCTCGCG
>CALZMR010000013.1:9624-33566 GCA_945788575.1 uncultured Woeseiaceae bacterium | reverse complement strand
CCAGACGACGTGGCCTGGGTACTCGGCTGCCTTTGCCACGAGACGGTGGTCATCGGCATTGAGAATCAGGTGCCCGCTGCGCCGAACCGGCCTGCTGACGATCCACTTGATCTCGAGCAGTTCGTCGAGATCTCTGGAGCCAAAATCGCCGAGGTGATCCTCGGAAATGTTCGTAATCAACGCTGCATCGGCATGCTCGACACCGAGGCCGCGACGCAGCAAGCCGCCCCGTGCGGACTCGAGGATGGCTGCTTCCACGTCGGGTCGGCGCAACACCGCCCGGGCGCCGCCGGGCCCGGACCAGTCGTCGCGATCGATGATGTCGTCGTTAACGGCGATCCAGTCGGTCGAACTGACGCCGACGCTGAGGCCCGCGACGCGCAGCACATGGACGGCCAGCCGAACCGTCGTAGTCTTGCCGTTCGTACCGGTGACAAGTCCGATAGGGACGTCCCCGAACGTTGACCAGTCCAACGAGGACGGCTCCGGAAGCTCGCGCACCGGCCACGTTACCGATGTACGTCCCAGACCCAGAGATGCTTCGTCGTCATCCCAAAGGAACGCCACATCGCGTTCGAGTGCCTCGGATTGCAGTTCGATGAGCCGCGCGTTTCGCTCTTCGGAAGCGGAATCCGCGATTGCCGAACTCGCGGCATCGAAATCCGGCAGCTCGGCGTCGCCGAGCTCGGCCTCGCAGACCGCCCACGCCCATTCGTTGATCTCGCAGGCGGCATACAGCACGTCGATCGGCGCTGTGAACCCCAGGCTGACGCCGCCGACGTGGTCCTTGCGTGTCAGCTCCGCGTTCTCCCAGCCGAGCGCGGAAAACATCGACTCGACAGCGCCACGCCAACAGGCATCGATCGCGTCTGCCTCTGCTGCTGTACAAGCGACATCGAGTACTGCGGCAGGCCTGTCAAACAGCAGGTTCGGACCTGGCAGTCTGCGGGCGTCGAGAAACTCCATTACCAGGACCTGTTCACACTATTGAAATGGCCCTAGTCGGATTCTTCGTCGCGGGCGATGCGGACACCGCGGTCGTCGGTGATGATCTCGATCGTTTCGTCGAGCGAGAAGCCCTCGACCTCTGGCAACTCGATCGACGCGATCGGTTTCTTGTCGGCATTCTCGACATGCGCTTCGGAATTGAAGTAGATGATCTGCTTCCACGTCCGCTTGACGTGGTCGCCGAGGATCAGGACCAGATCATTGGGCTGCGCGAGCTCGAGTGCGCGCAATGTCGCCTCCTGCTCGTCAGGCACAGTTTCGATACGTTCGGCGGGCACGCCATCGGCGAGAAGCCTGTTCTTCAGCATCGTCGGCACTTCGTCTACACCGCGGCCACGCGGATTGTCGTCGCGCCGGCAAACGTAGTGATCGAAGTGTCCTGCCGCAAGCGATGCCATCTCGTTGATGTCTTCGTCGCGGCGGTCGCCCGGCGCGGCAAGCACGACGATCCTCCGACCGTTGACGTCGAGACGATCGGTCAATCCGACGATGGCGCGAACCGCCGCCGCGTTGTGCGCATAGTCGAGAATCACTCGGAAAGGATGTTCGTCGTAGATGTTGGTCCTACCCGGCGCCTGGAAGAACGATGAATCGAAGGTGCGCAGGCCCTGACGAATGTCCTCCAGCGATACGCCGAGATTGTAAGCGAGCGCCGCCGCGAACATCGCATTCTGCACGTTGTGCAAGGCGCGACCCTCGATCGTTGCCGGAATCAAATGTGTCCACAAGAGCGGCGTGTAGTGCTCGTTGTCATAGATCGAAATCATGTGGCCGTTCATTCCCTGCTCGAGCACGAATGCCTGGCCGCCGGCCTGGATATGCTGCTTCACCAGCGGATGACTCGGGTTCATCGTCACATAGCAGAGTCGTTCGGCATCCGTGTAGTCGGCCATCTTCAGACAATAGGGATCGTCGGCATTCAGCACTGCCGCGTCCTTCGCGATCTCGATCGGCACGCGCTTGACCTCGGCTAGCTGATCCAGCGTATCGATGCCGCGAAGGCCGAGATGGTCGGCGGTCACGTTCAGGCAACAGGCAACATCGGCCTCCTGAAAGCCGAGGCCTGCCCGCAGCATTCCGCCGCGCGCGACCTCCATGACGGCGGCATCGACAGACGGGTCGCGTAGAATCATCTGTGCCGCGATCGGCCCCGTCATGTCACCCGACACGGTAAGAATGCCGTCGATGTAGACCCCATCGGTCGAGGTCTGACCGACATTCTTGCCCGAAAGCTTGAGGATGTGTGCCAGCATTCGAGAGGTGGTTGTCTTGCCATTCGTGCCGGTAATCGCAGCAATCGGAATGCGGCTGGGCGCGTCGGCCGGGAACAGCATGTCTAGAACGGCGCCGCCAACGTCCCGCGGCGTGCCTTCGCTCGGGGCAACGTGCATCCGGAACCCAGGCCCGGCATTGATCTCGCAGATTCCGCCGCCAACGTCTCTGTAAGACGCGGTGATGTCCTTCGTAAGAAAATCGACACCGCCGATATCGAGGCCAATGGCTTTGACAGCACGGACCGCCATCTCACGGTTATCCGGATGAATCGTGTCGGTCACGTCGATCGCCGTTCCGCCTGTCGAGAGGTTGGCGGTCGAGCGCAGATAGACGACCTCGTCTCTGGACGGCACCGTGGACCGGTCGTAGCCGAGCTTCTGCAAGAGCCGTTCCGCCTGGTGATCGAACACCAGCCTCGTGAGCACTTTCTCGTGGCCGACGCCGCGGCGTGGGTCTTCGTTGACGATATCGACGAGTTCCTCGATCGTATGCTGTCCGTCACCGACAACGTGCCCCGGCACCCGTTTCGCCGCCGCAACCAGCTTACCGTTGATCACGACGATACGGTGATCGAAGCCTTCAATGAAGCTTTCCACCACGATCGAGCTGCCGTGTTCGCGTGCCTTCTCGAACGCGATCTCGACTTCCTCGGGCATCTTTATATTGATCGATACGCCGCGGCCGTGATTTCCGCTGAGCGGCTTCAAGACGACGGGATAGCCGATTCTCTCGGCAGCACTTACCGCCTGAGGGGCGCTACGTACGATGATCTGTTGCGGCACCGGCAGACCAAGGTCACGAAGAATACCGTTGGTCTCCTCTTTGTCGCCTGCCAGCTCGACAGCGATATTGCTGGTTCGGCCCGTGGTGGTCGCCTGGATGCGCTGCTGAAACCGGCCGTAACCAAACTGCACGAGACTGTACTGGTTGAGGCGCAGCCATGGGATGCCGCGACCCTCGGCAGCGGCGACGAGCGAGGCCGTGCTCGGCCCCAGCGCCCTGCGCTGCGCGTAGCGAATGAAATCTTCCAGAGATTCTGCGAAGTTCCAATCGTCGCCCGGAGCATCGTCCGGACGGATATCAGCCGGCAGCAGGCTATGGAGCAACTTGAGGGCAAGCTCGCTCGCCTCGCGGCCGACCGCCTTGTCCTTGTATTCGAACACCATGTTGTAGTGCCCGGGCTGACCCTCAATGGATCGCGTCCGGCCAAAAGTAACGGGCGAGCCGGCCTCGTTCTGTAGCTCGATTGCCACATGTTCCATTACGTGGCCGAGCCACGTGCCCTCGTCCTCTCGCAATCGGCGGACGAAGCCACCTGGCTCGTTGTACGAACAGCCATGCTCGTGCAGACCCGGCAAGACCTGCAGCAGAGGCTCGATGAACGCATCTCCGAGACGGCCTGTCGGCCACGCCTCGAGCACGCCAAGATCGAGCACGTGCCGGATGACCTTGAAGTGCGCATAGATATTTGGACCGACGAATACGTTGGTACTGACGATTTTCATTGTTCTTGTCCTCGCCGTTTATTCGGCGCTGGCCTCGCGGGTCTGGATGTCGAAGCGCCCGCCACTGACCAGAATATGCAGCCTTACACCAATCAGGCTGACCGGCTCCCCTCGCCGCGCCTGATCCATGGAACTGTAACTCAGATATGTGGGATCGATGACCGTAATTCCGCCGCTGCCGACTACCTCGAAGTCGTCGCCCGGCCGTATGAATGCAGCCGTGTCCTCATCGAGCCCGATCCCGACAGCGAAGGGGTTATACGCCAGCGCCGTCAGCAAGCGGCCAAGGCGGTCACGCTCACGAAAATGCTGGTCGATGATGAATTTGTTGGTCAGGCCCAGGCCCGGCGCCATGGTTACCATGTCCGGGGTCGGTGTGCTGCCTTCGCTGCCCCCTGCAATCATGTGCTCGGGCATGAAGGCCGCACCCGCCGAAGTGCCGGCCACGTGCATGCCGGCCGCGTTGCGTCGGCGGATTCGTGTGGCGACCTCGGTACCACCGATCGTCGTTGAGAGACGAAGCTGGTTGCCACCGGTCATGAAGACCCCGTCGGACTTGTCGATATAGTCCAGGTACTCGCTCGTCTGGCAGTCCTCGCGCGTTTCGAAAGGCAGCACCCGGGCGTGCTTGACGCCGAGCCGGCGGAACAGCTTCTCGTAATTGCGACCCGTATCCTCGAGCTCGGAGGCAGTCGGAATAATGCTTATTCGAGAGTCCATGCCGCCGCAGACATCGACGAAGCGGTCGAGAATCTCGGGTTTGTGAAGCTTCTCCTCGGCTCCGCCGATTGGAATGACGTAACCGCGTTCTGAATCGTTGACTGTATCTGCAGGTGACATGCATAAACCCGAATTGCTGACCACCCAGACAATTGGGCGGTCGTGCAAAAAAGCAGGTATTTTACACGCCGTTGCACCGCTTGCAGACTAAAGGACCATGATCGAGGAATCCCCGCTCGGAAGACCCACCGGCTACCCGGACAGCTACGCGCCGGAATGCCTGCATCCCATCGCGCGCTCGGAGAGCCGGCCGGCCGGGATGCCCGTGTTTTACGGCGAGGACGTCTGGAATGCGTGGGAGCTCACCTGGTTGTCGCCAAAAGGCACGCCGAGGGTCGCTACCGCCGAGATCCGGGTCCCCGCGGATAGCGCGAACATCGTGGAGTCCAAGTCCCTGAAGCTCTATTTGAACTCGTTCTCAATGAGCCGATTCGACGCCGCGGACGACGTCGCCGCATGCATCAGCTCGGATCTGTCGGCTTCGGCCGGGGCCGAGGTAAGCGTACGGCTCGACGCCGGCAACGGCGGCAATACGGTCGAATCCCTCCCCGGCGCCAGCCTGGACACCCTGGATGTGATCTGCGATCGCTGGGAGGTCGATCCGCAAGTCCTGAATGCCGACCGCGACGAGATCGTGGAGGAGTCGCTGCATACGCACCTGTTGCGGAGTCTTTGCCCGGTGACGGCACAACCGGACACCGGCAGCCTGCTGATCGAGTATCGGGGCCCGCGCCTCGATCGCGAGGGCCTGCTTCGGTATGTCGTCTCGTTCCGGCGCCACTCGGACTTTCACGAGGCCTGCGTCGAGCGAATCTTCCGTGACATCAGCGAACGCTGTGCACCGAATTCGTTGACCGTGTACGCCCGCTATCAGCGCCGCGGTGGGATCGATATCAATCCGTTTCGTTGTTCACAACCGGGATCGGCCGAGAATCTGAGACTCTGGCGGCAGTAGGTTCCGAAACCTCTACCCAACCAGTTCCTAGTCGTCGATATCACTCGATTCGAGCTTGTGTCCCCAGCCTTTCTTCGCCTCCAGATAGCGTCGATTGCTGTCGGTTACGCCGGCGACGTGCTTCACGGGCGTGACTCGAACAATGCCGTGCTCCGCCAGGTCGTCGACCTTTTTCGGGTTGTTCGTCATCAAGCGGATCGGGCGGTCGCCCACGAAATACTTCAGTAGCGCCGCGGCATCGCTGAAGTCACGCGAATCGTCAGGCAGACCCAGGGAACGATTCGCCTCATAGGTATCCTCACCTGCATCCTGCAGCAGGTAGGTCGCCGCCTTCGCCCATAGCCCGATGCCACGGCCTTCGTGCCCCGACATGTACACGAGTACTCCACCCTCGCGGTCGTCGTCGATCCTCGCGAGCGCGGAACGAAACTGAGGCCCGCATTCGCAGCGCTCGGACCCGAAGACATCGCCGGTCATGCAGCTCGAGTGAACCCGGACCAGCGGTTCCGTCCAGCTGCCGGCATCGCCGAGCACCAGCACGCTGTTCACCGCCATCGACGAGGCGAGCGATGCGAATGTCTCCGGCACTTTCTGTGAACGCAGTTCGTCCGCGAGCTGCTGAATTTTATTCAACTCGGTGTTGCGCACCGACGCATACCAATTCGCCTGCACGCGGCGGTCGCCCACATCCAGCGGCAGCGGTATCGGCCCGAGGATGCTGATGGTCTGGCCGTTGCCGCTGGCGGCGTCCATGTCGACGCGGCGTCCGTCCTGATCGATGCGGAAAAGACTGCCCTGCGCGATCAGGCGCTCGCGCACTGTCGGGTCGATGTAACTGAACATGGCGCGGATTATGACCGATTCCCCGAAGATCGCGACCGCGAGCGGAAAGTCCTTGCTGACCTGCGAGTCATTAACTACAATTACTGACCCGCTGGTCATCAAAGTGTTGCCATGCCCGAACCCCGCTATCGCCGCCGCAAGGAAGATCGCCCCGACGAAATTGCTCAGGCCGCTTTCGAGGCCTTCGCCGCAAGGGGCTATGCCGCCACGAAGGTCGAAGACGTCGCGAAGCGTGCCGGCGTCAGCAAGGGGCTCTTGTACCTGTACTACAAGACCAAGGAAGACCTGTTCAAAGCCGTAATCCGGAATGTCGTGGTGCGCCGGATCGACCGGCTCATCGCCGGGCTCGACGATACGGATCAGAGCGCGGAAGCGTTCATCCGCGGACCGATGCTGGGCATGCTCAGGCAGATGCCGGGCTCCCCCATCGCGGTCGTCATACGCCTGCTCATCGCCGAGGGCCCGAAACATCCGGATCTCGTCGACTACTACTGGGACAACGTCGCGTCACGCGGACTCGAGGCCTTTCAAGGCCTGCTCGACCGGGCCGTCGAGAGCGGGGAATTCCGCCGCTGTCCCGCCTCCGAACAGCCGCAACTGTTTATCGCACCGGTGATCATGTCGGTCATCTGGCGGGCGGTTTTCGCCAAGCGCTCGCTCGATTCCGACCGGCTCATCGAAACTCAGATCGACCTCCTGCTTTCCGAACTGCGGGCCGATCACACAATCGAGGAGAGCCCATGAAATACACAGTCGTGATTCTGCTCGCTGCGGCTTTTCTCTCTGCCTGTGGCAGTGAGGAGCCCACCGGCCGGCTGGTAGGCGAACTCGCATCGGACCGTATCGAACTCACCGCCGAGGTCTCGGAGCCGCTCGTCGATATTGCGGTGGCCGAAGGCGAGACAGTGATAGCGGGGCAGGTGCTCGCACGCCAGAACGACGAGCGCGCTCGTGCGCGGCTCGCGGAGGCTGCCGCCGCTCTGGAGCAGGCACAGGCACGTCTGGATGAACTCGTCCGGGGCCCGCGCTCCGAGCAGATCCGAGCCGCGCAGGCGGCCGTCGAGGGCGCCGAGCGTGAGTTGGAATTCCGTACCTCGGATTACGAGCGCGCGCAGGAGGTTCATGCCCGGGGCCTCGCCTCACCCGACACGCTGGATCGGGCGAAGGCCGCATTCGACGCCGCCGTGTCGAGCCTCGATCAGCGCCGCGCACGGCTGGAGGAGTTGCTCGCGGGCACGACGCTCGAGGAACTCGCGCAGGCAGAGCAAGGCGTCCGCATGGCTGAGGCGCGCCATCAACTGGCGCAGGTCGACGTCGATCGTCACGTCATCCGCGCCCCTCTGGATGGCGTGAGCGACACACGGCTGTACGAAGCGGGCGAACGGCCGATGCAGGGTCAGCCGGTCATCATCATGCTGTCGGGAGACCAGCCCTACGCGCGTGTGTTCGTCCCGGAGACGGCGCGGGTTCACGTCGCCCCCGGCGATCCCGCGCGCATCTTCGTGGACGGTCTGCTGGAGCCGCTCGAGGGTCGGGTGCGCTGGGTCGCCACCGAGCCCTCGTTCACGCCCTACTACGCGTTGACAGAGCGCGATCGCGGACGCCTGAGCTACATGGCGAAAGTCGATATCGTCGGCGAGACCGATCGGCTGCCTGACGGTGTACCCGTCGAGGTCGAAATCGAGGGCTTGGCCGAGTGAGGAGCGAATTCGCGATCGATGCGCGCGGGCTCAGCAAGGATTTCGGAGCACTGCGCGCGGTTGACGGACTCGAACTGCGCGTCCCGCGCGGTCAGATCTATGGCTTTCTCGGCCCGAACGGGTCCGGCAAGTCCACCACGATCCGCATGCTGTGCGGTCTGCTGACCCCGAGCGAAGGTACGGCCAACGTGCTGGGCACGGACGTTCCCGGAGACGCACGGCAACTGCGGCCGAAGATCGGATACATGACGCAGAAGTTCTCGCTGTTCGGGGACATGACGGTCATCGAGAATCTCAAATTCATCGCGGCCATCTACTCGTACCCGGTCGAGAGGCGACGCCAGCGTATGGAAGATCTCCTCGAGCGCTACGATCTGCAGGAGCAACGGCGGCAGCTCGCCGGTACGATGAGCGGGGGCCAGAGGCAGCGTCTCGCGCTCGCCTGCGCGGTTCTGCATCGCCCGGAGCTGCTGCTCCTGGACGAACCGACGAGCGCCGTGGATCCGCAGAGCCGACGCGACTTCTGGGCGAATCTGTTCCGCCTGGCGGAAGCCGGAACGACCATCCTCGTCTCCACGCACTACATGGACGAAGCAGAGCGTTGTCACAGGCTGGCCATCCTCGACCGGGGGGTCAAAGTCGCGGACGGGACGCCGCAGGAGCTGCAGTCGGGCTGCGGCATGCACATCGTCGAGGTCCTCGGCGACGATCCATACGCGGCGCAGGCGGCATTGCACGGCGTGCGTGAGGCCGTCAGCGTCACGCAACTCGGCGTCCGGCTGCGGGTGTTGATCCCGGAGCATCACGACGATCCGCTCGCTATCGTCGAGCGCGCGCTGCGCGAGCACGGCATCGAAGCTTCCGCCACGCTCACTCACCCCACGCTCGAGGACGTGTTCGTCGCCGTCACGATGAAGCCCGAGGAACGCGCGGCATGAAGTCTCTGTCTCGATTGTTCGCCATCGTCAGCAAAGAGGTCCGGCAGCTTAGTCGGGATCGGCTGACATTCGGCATGATCGTGGGACTCCCGATCATCCAGATTCTTCTGTTCGGCTACGCGATCAATACCGACGTTCGCAATCTGAAGACCGCGATCGCGAACACGGCCGGTTCTCACCTGTCCCGGCAGTTCGTCGCCGAACTGGGGCAGACACAAGTGGTCGACATCGTTGCCGTAGTCACGTCCGCCGACGACCTCGAACACCTGCTGCGCCGAGGCGATATCTCGATCGGCGTCTACATCCCGCCGGACTTCGATCGGCGCACTGTCGACTCGACCCGCGGAGCCGTGCAGCTGCTGGTCGACGGCAGCGACCCGACGATACTCGGCGTCGCGAATCAGCTGCGCGAGATGCCGCTTCACTTCGACGCCATATCCCGCACCGGGAGCTCCGCGCGCAACATCGAGGTGCGTGCCTACTACAACCCGGAGCGCCGCACGCCGGTAAACATCGTGCCCGGTCTCATGGGAATCATCCTCACGATGACCATGATGCTGTTCACTGCCGTCGCCATCGTCCGCGAACGCGAACGCGGCAACCTGGAACTGCTGATCAACACGCCGGTTAGCTCCGCCGAATTGATGATTGGCAAGGTCATCCCCTACATCGTCATCGGCCTTATTCAGCTCGCGCTGATCCTCGGGGTCGGCTCGTTACTGTTCGACGTACCGGTGCGCGGCAGCATTCTGGACCTGTACATGGCGGCCGCGCTCTTCATCGGCGCCAACCTCGGTCTGGGTCTATTCATCTCCACGGCCGTGAAGACGCAGTTCCAGGCCATGCAGATGACTGTCTTCATTCTGCTGCCCTCGATCCTCTTGTCCGGCTTCATGTTCCCGTTCGATGGCATGCCGCGACTGGCTCAGTGGATCGGTGAGATCCTGCCGACGACGCACTTCATTCGGCTGACCCGCGGCATCATGTTGCGGGATGCCGGCATCGGCGAGCTTTGGCCCGAGGCCCTTCACCTCGCCGTATTTACGGCAGTGGCGATGACCGCAGCTGCGGCAAGATTCACGAAGCGGCTGGACTAGGCGCTTCGGCCGCCTCGAGATAGTGCGGCCGCCGGCAACTGATCCTCGCCGGAACGGGCACATTCAGGATGTACGCGGCTGCACGGAGGACTGCCGGATGCTGCAGTGGCCTCATGACAACCCGCGGGGACTCGCATAATCCGGCTCATTCTGTTCCAATCTGGGCCGATGACGGATGCCACAGACAAAGCTCCAACGGTCTTTATTGTCGACGACGACCCTGCCATTCGGTTCGCCATGCAGGCGCTGATGGATTCTGTGAACTTACCCCACGAGATATACGGGTCAGGCGACGAATTTCTCGAGGCCTTCACCGAACAGCGTCCCGGCTGTCTTGTCCTGGACATCCGTATGCCGGGGCTTGGCGGCCTCGAGCTGCAGCAAGAGCTGATCAATCGCGAAATCACGCTGCCGATCATCTTCATCACCGGCCATGGTGACGTACCGATGGCCGTGGAGGCGATGCAGAAGGGTGCTGTCGACTTCATTCAGAAGCCCTTCCGCGACCAGGATTTGCTGGACCGAATCAGCGAAGGGCTGAAGACGGACAGGGAGCGCCGCGAGAAACGGCAGAAACATGCCGAGGTCGCCCAGCGCGTTGCGCGTTTGACGAACCGCGAACGCGAGGTCTTCGATCTGGTCGTCACCGGCAAGCCGAACAAGGTCATCGCGTACGAACTCGGGGTCAGCCAGCGGACCGTCGAAATCCACCGAGCACGCGTCATGGAAAAAATGCAGGCCAGATCGCTTGCCGATCTCGTAAAGATGCACCTTGCCAGCTAGGGCCTGAGTCCGCGCGACCCGTCGTTGCTCGCCGCTCGTCCAGAAATACCGCCCGTCGCTCCTGACGCCACGATTCGCACAGAATCAGGACCAACAGCGCCGCTCGCACAGGCCGTGTATGGCCCGCGGGGCGTCCGCGCGGGTACGTAGAATCCGAGACATCCTAAGCAGGAAGTCTTATGGCAACAAAATGCGCTCAGAACGAACATTGAGGCTAGGAAGGAACATTCGTCTGTTGCAGTGGACTCGGGTGAAGCGATGCGCAAGATTTCGAACATTCTCGCGGTGATTGATCCAACGGTTGAGGAACAGCCTGCAATGCACCGGGCAGCCTGGCTCGCAAAGAGTTCAGGGGCGAAGCTCGAACTGATGGTCTGCTACTACAACGAATATCTGAGCGGCGACCGCCTGTTCGATTCTCCGTCGCTGGAGAAAGCGCGCGGGGAACTCATTAGCGGCCAGTCGAAGCATCTCGAAGAGCTCGCCGAACCGTTCCGCAAGGACGACATCGTGGTGACGACATCCGCGATCTGGGATCACCCGCTGCACGAGGGCATCGTCCGCCACGCAGTCGCAACCGGAACGGACATCGTTTTCAAAGACACACACCACCACTCGGCCGTTAGCCGAGCGCTGTTGACGAACACGGACTGGAATCTGATCAGGACCTGTCCGGTTCCGCTCTGGCTGGTCAAACACTATGCGCTGGCCGACGAGCCGGCGTTCATGGCAGCCATCGACCCGATGAATCAGCACGATAAACCGGCCGCGCTAGACGACGAGATTCTGCAGGTGTCGAAGACGCTCGCGGAAGCCACTGGCGGCCAAGTGCACGCTTTCCACTCTTACGATCCGCGGATCGCCGTCGCGACGGCAACGGCGAACGCCTACATCCCCGTCTCCCTGCCGTTCGACGAGATCGAACAGCAGATGCACGAGGATCACCAGAAGCGATTCAACGAGATCACGTCGTTCCATGGCGTACCGGAGGATAACGCGCATCTGGTGGCCGGCATGACGCACGAAGAACTGCCGGCGATCGCAGAGAAACTCAAAGCCGACGTCGTCGTGATGGGCGCCGTCGCGAGAAACCGCTGGAAACGCCTGTTTATCGGCGCGACCGCCGAAAGAACTCTCGAGCAACTGCCGTGCGACCTCCTGATCGTCAAGCCCGACTGGTTTCAGACACCCGTCGAACTCGAGAAGCACGAGGCCGCCTGAATCTCCTATGGGTAGATGCAAGAGAACGAGCCCCGCGAAAGCGGGGCTTTTTTTGTACGCTACTTCTCAGTTCTTCAAGAGGGAAACAGATTGTTTCCGACGTACAACCGCCTATCGCGGAGACTAATCTGAGCATGTTGTCGGTCGGCGTCGCCTGGCATTTCAACTGATCTGTTCAGTCGAGAAGACGCACATTCGAACGCCCCGCGAGTCGCGGGGCGTTCTTCGTTGTGTACCGCTCAGTAGGCAGCGGTGAGCTGGAGCCAGACCTTGGTCGTGTCGGGAAAGCCCGGGGCATCGCCAGAGAAGAAGGCAGCTTTGAGCAGTAGGCCGTAGCGCTCGCCTAGATTTCTTCCAGCCGATACATCGATTTCGGAGCCATAGTCGCCACCGCCGGTCTCGGCGGAAAAGTCGTGATAGATACCGGTTAGCATCCAGCCGTCGACCTTCCATTTCGCCGTGAACATCAGATCGTCGACTCCGCCAGGGGGCGTACCGAGAAACCGGTCCGCCCAGCCCTGGAATGCGTGTAGCGTCGCCAGCGGCGTGCGGAACGACTGCCCGGTCGCACCATCGGCACCGAGAGACTCGTAGCCCAGACCGATCGTAAGGTCCTCAGACACGGCCCACGCCGCGTTGAGGTGCCAGTAGTTCGCGTCGTAGCTCACAGGGTTGTCGGCTGCGTCCGATTGGGTCGCGAACTCAGCGGCGAGTGCCAGATCGCCTTCACCCGTTTCGACGCTGCCCGTGAAACGTAATCCTGCCGTCACCGTAGAATTTGCGGCCCTCGTGATCTCGTCGTAATCGAGATAGTAGACGTACGGCGTCGCGGTCCAGTTGTCGCCGATCTTGATCCTTCCGTTGAAGATATGGTTACTGACGTCATCTTTGCCGGCCGGCACATCATCACCAAATATCCGTCGGACCCAAGACATATACGTGTAGCTAAACGACGTATTCGGCGTCGCGTTGAACGAGTAGGTCACACCATCATAGGTCTGCTCGTTCTGACGCCAGCCGACACCACCGACAAATCGTTGATTGTCGAGCAGGATTCGCTGCCGACCGATCCTGAGATTCCAGTCATCTGAATTACTGTAATCGGTATACAGCTGATTCAGATCCGAACCGCTTGGATCGGCGACGACCGGATACTGCGTGCGGCCCGGCGACGTTCCGCCGTCGGAATTAAAGTCCCGCAGTAGCACGTGGAAGACGTGATCGAATTCACCGAACGCGCTCCAGCCCCTCCAGTCGCCGGTCCGGTAGTTGAACCGCAGCCGGGCCGTCGAGGCGTTCGCGTCATCGGCTACTCCGTCCTGATCAACGAATTCGTACCGATAGCGAATGCCGATCGACGCATCGCCCGAGGCGAGCGCCGAGGCAAAGTCGTCGCCATCCTCAGCCGCGGCCTGCGGCAGCGCCGCCGCCAGGCCGATCGCGATCGGAATTAGCCAGGTACGCATTACGTTCTCCTTATCCGATGGCGATCAATAGATATCGTGCAACGTGTTGTAGACATTGAACTTGCCTGTTGGCGTGATCAGGTCGGGATCTTTGATGACAGCAATGAGTTCGCGCGTTTCGTCGTCCACGATGACGATAGCCGACTCCTGTTCACTCCCGCTCCAAACGGAGAACCAAACTTCGGTACCGTCCGCGTTGTACTCGGGCTGCACGACTCGTTTCGGTCCTTCACCCAGATCCGCCCATTCGGCGATAGGCAGAACCTCGTAGCCGGCCTCGAGATCGTTGATGTCAAAGACCGCAACACTCTGACTGACCGTCTCATCCGGATTCAGCGGCGCATCGACCCAAAGATTGGTCGAATTGGGATGCGACTTGACGAACAGTGAGCCGCCGCCCATGCCCTGGAGTATGCGCACGGTCTGCCACGCCTCATCGGGATGACCGTCCGGATCGGTACCGAGGAACGTGACGTTGGCATTACCCAGCGCGCTCGTCACCCAGACCGGTCCGAAATCGGGATCCATGAGATTCGCTCCGCGGCCGGGGTGCGGCGTCCTCGTGACTTCGGTGAGCGCGACGAGGCGCCGCTCGCGAGAGTCGACGACGGCGATGCGATCGGATTGATTCGCGGCCGTCAGGAAATAGCGTTGCGTACTGTCCCACCCGCCGTCGTGAAGGAATCGTGCGGCGCCGATATCCGTAACCGACAGGGCGTCAATGTTGCTGTAGTCCACGAGCAGGATGTGCCCGGTCTCCTTGACGTTGACAATGAAGTCCGGATGCTCGTGCGATGCAACGATCGCGGCGACTCGAGGTTCGGGATGGTATTCCTGAGTATCGACGGTCATGCCCCGCGTCGAAACGATGCGCAATGGCTCGAGCGTATCGCCGTCCATGATGACGAACTGCGGCGGCCAGTATGCTCCGGCGATGGCGTACATATCTTCGTAGCCTTCGTACTTCGAGGTCTCGACCGATCGCGCCTCGAGACCGACCTTGATCTCCGCGACTCGCTGCGGCGGATCCATCCAGAGATCGATCATGTCGACCTTGGCGTCGCGGCCGATCGTATACACGTAACGTCCCGATGCGGACACGCGCGAGATGTGCACTGCGTACCCGGTTTGGAGGCGCGCGAAGATTTCTTTCGTATCGCCGTCGATGATCGCTACTTCACCGGCGTCGCGCAGAGTGACTGAGAAGAAGTTGTCGATATTGCGATCGTGCTGCGGCTCTGTCGGCCGGTCCTCGGGCGGAATCAGTACGGTCCAGCTCGCTTGTATCTCGGGCATTCCGTACTCGGGTGGCGCCGGCGGTTCCTGCTGAAGGAAGCGCGCGAGGATGTCGATCTGCTCCGGCGTAAATTCGCCTGACGTGCCCCAGTTCGGCATGCCGGCGGGAGACCCGTAGTTGATGAGCGCTCTCAGGTACTCGGTACCGCGCTCGCGCGTGACATCCGGGGTCAGCGGTGATCCGGTAGCGCCCTTGCGAAGCACGCCGTGGCAGCCCGCGCAGCGTTCGAAGTAGATCTGCGTGGCGACCGAGAATTCGGCCTCGCTGAGAATCGGCCCTTCGGCGCTCATGACCTGACGCGTTTCTTCTCCCGCTATTGGCGACGGTGTTCCCTGGTAGGTCATTTCGCCTTCGGTCGCGCCAGGATGGCGCTCGCCCGCGGCACGATCTTCCTGTCCCAGTTCGGCGCGCAGCGCTGCGACTTCCTCGACGCTGACGGCAGCGCCGCTGTTGCCCCAGGATGAAAACACGTAGCTGAGTGCGGCAGCGAGGTCCGCATCGGACAGATGGCCCATGCTCGGCATCACACCGTCGTAGGCGACACCGTTAACCGTGATCGGCCCCGATAGCCCGAACAATGCCGCCGTCAGAACGGCTTTGCGATCGCCCAGCAAGTAGTCGGACTCCGCAAGCGGGGGGAAAGCCCCGGCCAGACCGCTGCCGTCCCGCTGATGGCATGCGCTGCAGTTAGCGACATAGACCTGCTCGCCACGGGCGAGCATGTCCGTGGTCGATCCGGCAGCGACCTCCGCATCATGAACGGCCGTGTCCGCTTGCGGACCACCGGCGGCATCAGTTGCATCGTCCCCCTGGGAACAGCCGCTGACTGCGAACCCGCATAGAAGGATGGAGGCGAGAATTGGGTGTTTCGTCGATTGCATGAGTCGCACTCCTGTAGTGTTCACTCGTTACCAGTTCACATCAAAGCTGACCGACGCGCTGCGACCGGCCAACGATAAATAGGGAAGCACCGGATCGTCCGGCGCGACACCGCGCACCTCGGACCAGTGCCAGACTGTCCGATCGGCCAGGTTGTAGATGCCCGCGCGCAGGGTCGATCGTTCGCCGAGTCGCCGCATCACGAAGAGATCCACGATCGCGTAACCGGCCGGCACGAATAGCTCACCACCTGTTTCGTCGCGATCGTCCCAACGCTCGGTCAGCGTCGTCTTGAGACGGAGCGACAGCCGCTCGTCGACCGAATGCCAGCCAAGGCCCAGAACCGCCTGCGCAGGGCCGACCGAATTCAGGGGCTCGCCGTTGTCGCGGTTCTCGCCGCGGGCAATGTAGGCGGAAGCCTCCGTCGACCAGGCACCGAAACGCGCGGACCAACCGGCTTCCAGTCCCTCGATCACGGTCTCGTTCAGGTTTCGCGACTGGAACAGAATCCGACCGCTGACGGGATCGGTACCAACGCGAGCCTTCGACTCGATGAAATCTTCATAACGCGTGTGAAACAGCGACATCCATGCAGACGATCGCTGGCCGCGCCAGCGCAGACCCACGTCAATACCATCCGACGATTCAGACCGAAGATCCGGATTCGGAATCGCGCGGAAGTTGAAGAGCGGGACCTCGAGACTGACGTTGGCCTCTGCGTAAGGCGGAGCCCTGAAACCGTGAGAGTATTGCGCGTAGATATCGATTCCCGGCGATGCCTGGAAGATGACACCCAGCTTCGGCGACACTTCGGATTCCTCGATTGCCACCGGATTGGCGAACGGGTAGTCCGCCAGGTAGATCGGGTCGACCGATGGCTCCAGCTCGTAATGATCGGCACGTAGCGCCGCGACCAACGACCACTTGCCGAGCGAAAGAGTGTCCTCGAGGTAGACGGCGAATTCGCGCGTGTCCGAGATCGGGAAATCACGCAGCGGAAAGACTTCACCAAGAAGTACATTCGTGGTTGCGCCGGTCGCGAAATCCGTCGACAAGCCGTCACGATATTCCTCGGTGTGGCGATCCCGGATTTCGACACCGAAGCCGAGGCGGTGGGCTGTTTCACCGACCTGGACATCCTTCCACAGGTTCAGGTCGAGGCCCGTCGACGCCTGCTCGAATGCGAAAAAGCGGTCGATGGATACTGGCGTGGGCGCGTTGCCGCGCTCGTCCAGAGTCGACTGCTCGGTCTCCGCATCCTGGTGAAAGGCCTGCACCACGCCGGCGTCGAACCAAGCCGAAGTGAATTCCCAACTCACGCTGACGCTGGTTGTCCGGTAACGGTCGTCGCCCTGCAGAGCCGTGGTCGAGCGAAAACGGCCGCTGCCGAGCATGGAATTCAGATCGGAGTAGGTATGCGCATCCTGCAGGATCACGCTTGCACGCCAGGTATTGCCTGAACGGTCGTCGACGACGGCTTTGACCAGACCCGCCCGCCGTTCGTCGTCGCGTGTGTCGATAGCGGATGGCGCAGCAGCTGCGTCACGCTCGCCACCGTTCCTGAGGCTCCCGCCCAGCACGAGGCCGGATCGTTCCGTACTCAGCGTTGTCAGGGCGGCCACGTGCCGACTATCGTCGGCTCCTTGCCACGTCATCCTCACAGCGCTGCCCATGTCGCTCGGATCGGGCGTGCGAACGGCGATGACCCCGCCGAGCGCTTCGCTCCCGTACAAGGCCGATGCCGGACCGTGCAGGACTTCGATTCCCTCGATCAGGCCCGAATCCAACAGGTCACGCGTCGCGTTGGAGAAACTGCCGACGTCGAATTGGTCAGAGAGTGGGATTCCGTCGATCAGAACGGCGACGCGATTGCCACCAATGCCGCGAATACTGATGCCCTCGGTTCCGAAACGCGTTCCCGCGGCTTCGTAGTCGACGCCGGGCACGTAGCGGAATGCGTCGGCGAGCGATGTCGCCAGTTGGTCACCGAGCGTGCTTCTGTCGATCACCGTCACGTTAGCGGCAACGTCGCGGATCGATCGCTCGTCCTTATGCGCTACGACGACGATCTGATCGAGGGGCTCCGATGACGTATCCGCCTCGCTGGCCAATGACGTTGAGGCCCATACGAAAAAGCCCGCTGCAAGCGCTGCCGCGGGCACATTCTTCCATACCCAATCGAACCCCATCGGCCCCAGCCATTTACGGCGTCTTTCCCAATTCGTTAAAGTGTTCGGTACCGCTGGCCCATAGGCCATAGGTACGTTCTCTTATCTGCATAGGGTCGACTGCGTACGATGTATCAAACGCTGAAAGCAGTTCACGTCATTTGCGCCACGATTACGATCTCGGGTTTCGTACTTCGCGGCATCTGGATGCTCACCGAATCGCCGTTGCTGCAGCATAAGTTTACGCGCGTCGCACCGCATGTCGTCGATACGCTGTTTCTGCTGTCCGGAATATTCATGCTCGTCATCGCGGCGCTGAACCCGATGACCCAGCCGTGGTTGCTGGCGAAATTTGCTGCCCTGATCGCCTATATCGTACTCGGCACTATCGCGATCCGCCGCGGGCCTACGAAGAACGCTCGAGCCGTTGCTTTTGTCGCCGCGATCGCCGTGTTCGGCTACGTTATCGGTGTGGGGATGTCACGCTCACCGGCAAGTTGGCTCGCGCTGATCTGAATCAACTCAGTCGGCAGGAACCGTTCCGGTCCGCACCGCAACATCGGCGGCCGCGAGCAGGCGCCTGGTATTGACCGGCTTGCTCATCAAAGTGCAGTTTTCCAGCAGGCGCGCGTCTTTGACGACCTTGGAGGTATCGCCACTGACGACGAACGCGGGGATGTTCTTTTCGAAGTGACCGCGGATGGCGGCGACGGCTTCGACACCCGTAGAGCCGTCGAGCAGGTGAAAGTCGGAGATCAGCAAGGCCGGCGGATCTGAGACGTGATGCATGAGGGCCTTGACCTCGGTCGCCGACGCCGCGGTCGCAACCCGATAGCCCTCGGCCTCCAGAAGCATGCCCCAGGCGTTGGCGACATTGACGTCGTCCTCGATCAGAACCACGAGGCCCGAAGCCTCGCCGTTCGACGACTCCTCTTCGAGCTCGTCGATATAGTCTGCCTCGTCCCGAGCTTCTTCTATTACAGGGATCATTACCGAGAACTCTGATCCCTTGCCCGGCTCGGAGCTCACGGAAATCTTGTGCTCGAGGAGGTCCGCGAGCCGGCTGACGATCGCGAGGCCGAGTCCGAAGCCCTCCTTGGCAGCACCCCTCGCCTTGCACTGATGAAATTCCCGGAAGATATCCCGGAGCTGGTCGGACTCGATGCCGATACCGGTATCGGTGACGCGCAGGCAGCAGTTACCCTCGACTTCATCGCAGGATATTGCCACCGTGCCGTTGTCCGTGTAGCGAATCGCATTGCTCACGAAATTCTGGATGATCTCGGCCAGCAGATTCGGGTCGCTGCGCACGACGGCTTCACAGCCTCTGGACGTGAACTCCAGCCCCTTGTGCTGCGCCTGGCGGTTGAACTCGGCCGACAAGCGGTCGATTAGCCGCTGCATGGGGAATAGCTCGAACTCGGGAGAGACCGCGCCGGCATCGAGACGGCTGATGTCGAGTAACGAGTTCAGGAGATTGGTCATTGCCGTCAGCGAGTGCTGCTGGCTGTCTATCATCTCCAGGGCCCGTTCCTCCTTGACGGTACGCCGCAGAGCGCCATTGAGCAGGCTCAGGGCCTGCACGGGCTGACGCAGGTCGTGGCTGGCGGCGGCAAGGAACGCACTGTTCGCGTTGTTCGCCCGCTCGGCCTCCTGGCGCGCCTCGATGATCTCGTTCTCCATCACCTTGCGCGCCGTCACGTCGCGAATCACGCTCGACACGAAGGTGCCGGACGACGTCGACACCGGGCTCAGGCTGATCTCGACGGGAAATTCGCTGCCATCGCTGCGCAGGCCGATGAGTTCCTGGCCGTCACCCATCGATCGCAATTCGGGCTCGCCGGCGAAGCCCTTGCGATGCGACTTGTGCACGGACCGGAGGCGCTCGGGGAGCAGCATCTCGATCGACTTCCCCAGCATCTGCCCCCGCTGATAGCCAAACATCGTTTCGGCCTGGCCGTTGACGACAGTCATCTTGCCTTTCTGATCCACGATGATCATGGCGTCCGGAGCCGACTCCAGGATCGTCCGGAAGTAGGCCTCCGACTGGTCGTCGACATCGATCTCACGCACAGTGCTCGCGACCAGCAGGCCTTCGCTGGTCTTGACCGGCGTCAGCGCGATCTCGGCCCGGAAGTTGCTGCCGTCTTTGCGACAGCCGAACAGCTGCATGCCCGAGAGCAACGGCCGTTGGCGCGGCTTCTTGCTGAAGGCATTTCGGTAGTGGGCATGGCGGTCGCGATGCTCGGTCGGCATGAGGACCTCGACCGGCTGTCCCAGCAATTCCTCGGCGTCGTAGCCGAACAGCTGCTCAGCGCCCCGGTTCAGGAACACGATCCGGCCCTCGCGATCGCTCACGACAGCGGCGTCCGCGCCCGTGTGAACGAGCTCGCTGACGACCTCGTCAGGTAACAGGGATGCTGGCATGGATGCTGTCAAAGTTGGGACTACCCTCAAAGTATAACCAGCGAACTGATAATCGTCCGTATTTGCGGGATTGTGTCCATTCCCAACGCCCCGAGCGCCATACGTATCGTCCCGTATAGGGTCGGTTTCTGCCCGTTGTTAGCCTGCCCAACGATACAGGGCCATACTCGGCAAAGTAGCTGCCGCGCGAAAGATCCGGAGCGGAGATTCCCCGGCCGGGACTCGGCCATGAGCCCGGATCGCAGCGCTTCGTCAATCAACAACAGGGGTCGTCCCTTGGACAAACAAGCTCAATACAACGACACGGTCGTGCGTCAATTCTCGATCGTGGTGGTCGTATGGGGGCTGGTCGGCATGGCCGTCGGGCTCTTTATTGCCGCCCAGATGATTTGGCCGCAGCTCAACATGGACCTGCCGTTCCTGTCGTTCGGCCGGCTCCGGCCACTGCATACGAATGCCGTCATATTCGCCTTCGGTGGCTCCGCGCTATTCGCGACGTCGTACTACGTCGTGCAGCGGACCTGCCATGTCAGGCTCGCCTTCGACAAGCTTGCCGCATTCACGTTCTGGGGCTGGCAGCTGATTATCGTGCTGGCAGCGATTACGCTGCCGCTCGGCATTACGCAGAGCAAGGAATACGCCGAACTGGAATGGCCGATCGACCTTCTGATCGCCGTTGTCTGGGTGGCCTACGCAATCGTCTTTTTCGGCACGGTCATGAAGCGCCGCGTGAAGCACATCTACGTCGCCAACTGGTTCTACGGCGCCTTCATCATCACGGTCGCGATCCTGCACATTTTCAATAACCTGGCCGTGCCCGTAACGTTGTTCAAGTCCTATACGATCTACACCGGCGTCGTCGATGCGATGATGCAATGGTGGTACGGGCACAACGCCGTCGGCTTCTTCCTGACCGCTGGCTTCCTTGGCATGATGTACTACTTCGTGCCCAAGCAGGCGGGAAGGCCCGTCTACTCGTACCGTCTGTCCGTCGTGCACTTCTGGTCGCTGATCGCGGTGTACATGTGGGCCGGGCCGCATCACCTGCACTACACCTCGCTGCCGGACTGGGCGCAGACCCTCGGCATGGTGTTCTCAGTGATCCTCCTCGCGCCGTCCTGGGGCGGCATGATCAACGGCATCATGACGCTGTCGGGCGCCTGGCATAAGCTGCGCAGCGACCCGATTCTCAAATTTATGATCGTCGCCCTGTCGTTCTATGGCATGTCCACCTTCGAAGGGCCGATGATGTCGATCAAGACCGTCAACGCTCTGTCGCACTACACCAACTGGACGATCGGCCACGTGCACTCCGGCGCGCTGGGATGGGTGGCCATGATGACGATTGGTTCAATCTACTGCCTGCTGCCGCGTCTCTACAACCGCGATGGAATGTACTCGACCAAGCTGATCGACGTCCACTTCTGGACCTCGACCATAGGCGTGGTTCTGTACGCGGTGTCCATGTGGATCGCGGGCGTAACGGAAGGCCTGATGTGGCGCGCCGTGAATGACGACGGCACGCTCACTTACTCCTTCGTCGAGTCTCTGAAGGCCATCGAGCCATACCATTACCTCAGGTTGCTCGGCGGACTCATATTCTTCGCCGGCATGTGTGTGATGGCGTACAACGTCTTCAAAACCGTCACTCAACAGAAGGCCGTGCCCGTCGCGGTCCTTGATCCGGCCTGAGGGAGCAGCACAGATGCGTCACGATACAATTGAAAGAAGCGTCAACCTGATGATGGTGCTGATCATCCTCGCGGTCAGTATCGGCGGCCTCGTCGAGCTGATTCCGCTGATGTACTCCTCCGAGGCAAACGAGCCCGCCGAGGGCATCGAGGTCTACTCACCGATCAGGCTCGCGGGCCGCGACGTCTACGTTCGCGAAGGCTGCTACAACTGCCACTCGCAGATGGTGCGGCCGTTCCGCAGCGAAACCGAGCGCTACGGTCCGTACACGACCGCCGGCGAAACTGTCTATGACAGGCCGTTCCAATTCGGCTCGAAGCGGACGGGTCCGGATCTGGCCCGCGTCGGAGGCCGCTACAGCGATGCGTGGCAGCGCCTGCATCTCCAGAATCCGCGCGCACTCGTGCCGGAATCGACGATGCCGACCTATGCGTGGCTCGAAGATCGGCCCGTCGACCCCGAACTGCTGACCGCGAAGCTCGAGACTCTGCAGTTCCTGGGCGACCCCTACACGGACGAGCAGATCGCGAGTGCGGCCGCCGAAGTCGAAGGCGTTTCGGAAATGGACGCGCTCATCGCGTATCTGCAGGGCCTCGGCACCAACCGGCGCAATCGCCGCTAGCGGAGGGAAAGAGCCAATGGACATCAACGACTTTCGTGGACTGCTCACAGCCGTAGCGATGTTCTCATTCCTCGGCCTTTGCGTCTGGGCATGGAGCAAGAAACGCAAGGCCGAATTCGACGCGAGCGCGCAGCTGCCGCTCGAAGACGATGAGCCGCTTGACACTCATTCTCGGGAGAACGCGTAATGCCCGCATTCTGGCACTGGTTTATTGCGATCGGCACGGTCGTCTTCATCATCTGGTGTGCCTGGCTGATCAGCTGGTCCGCAAAGCAGGGGCCGCAGAACGTCGCTGACGAAGACCTGGTCGGACACAAATGGGACGGCGACCTCGAGGAATGGAATAACCCCGCACCGAAGTGGTGGTTGTACCTGTATTTCATCACGATCATCTGGGGAGTCGGCTATTTGATCGCCTACCCGGGGCTTGGCGCCTTCGAGGGTGCACTCGACTGGTCGCAGCACAATCAGTACGAGGCTGAAATGGCCGCGGCTGCGGAACGCTACGACCCGATCTACGAAGACTTCGCTGCCATGGAATTCGAGGAACTCTCGCGGCATCCGGAGGCGAATCAACTGGGTGCGAGCCTGTATGCCAGCTACTGCACAACCTGCCATGGCTCTGACGCCCGGGGTGCCGCGGGCTATCCGAATCTCACCGACGATGACTGGCTGTGGGGCGACAGCGAGGCTCAGATCGTATCGACGATCGCCAACGGCCGAGTTGCGGTAATGCCTGCGCTGGCACCGGCTCTTGGCGGCGACGAAGGCACGGCGAACATGGTGCGTTACGTTCGCAGCCTGTCGGGGATCGAAGAAGCAGACAGCGGGGCCGCCAGTATGCAGCCCATGTTCGTCGCACTGTGCAGCGCCTGCCACATGGCGGACGGCACCGGCAATCCGATGCTCGGAGCACCGAACCTCACCGACGACGTCTGGCTCTATGGTTCGTCGAGCGATGCGATCATGACCGCGCTCGTGCACGGCCGTAACGGCGTCATGCCGGCGCACGGTGACCTTCTCGGCACGAACCGCAGCAAGATTCTCGCGGCCTATGTCTACAATCTGTCGGCGGCGGAGCGTCAGGCAGATTAAACTGACGGCATGATTCAGGAGGAATATCGAGGCACGAGGCAATGGAGCCGGAATCGGCAAGCCGTTGCCATCGTCGTTTGGATATCCTTCCTTGTGGCCGCCGTTGCCACGATGGTGTTCTTCGCCTTGTTCGACCCCGTCGAACTGGCCGCCAACATCGATCCGGAACTCGAACTCGGCAGCGAGGCGGG
>CALZMR010000013.1:0-9598 GCA_945788575.1 uncultured Woeseiaceae bacterium | reverse complement strand
CGCCGCAAGCGGCGCCGATGTACGAGAGCGCCAAAAAGATCTACCCGCGCGAAATCAAGGGTCGCTTTGCGAGCCTGTCGAAGCTCGCGACGCTGGTTCTGTTGGGCCTGTTCTACGTAATCCCATGGCTTACATGGGACGGCCGGCAGGCGTTCCTGTTCGATCTGCCGGCGCGAAAATTCCACCTTCTGGGCCTCACTCTGTGGCCGCAGGACTTTCCGTATCTCGCGCTGCTGTTGATCATCGCGGCGCTGGCACTGTTCTTCTTCACGGCGCTCGCCGGACGTCTCTGGTGCGGTTTCGCCTGTCCACAGACGGTTTGGACGGAGGCCTTCATCTGGATGGAGCAGTGGACCGAAGGAACGCGCTCGCAGCGAATGAAGCTCGACAAGGCACCATGGAGCTGGAACAAGCTTCGGCGCAAGGGTTCGAAGCAGGTCCTGTGGCTCACGTTCTCACTTTGGACCGGCCTCACCTTCGTCGGTTACTTCGCGCCGATCCGTGATCTCGGGCCACAATTGCTGTCGGGCTCGGCCGGAGGCTGGGCGTATTTCTGGACGCTGTTCTACGGCTTTGCGACCTACGGCAACGCCGGCTACATGCGCGAACAGGTCTGCAAGTACATGTGTCCGTATGCGCGCTTCCAGAGCGCGATGTTCGACAAGGACACGCTGATCATCTCTTACGACGAGCAGCGCGGCGAACCGCGAGGCGGCCGCAAACGTTCCGTAGACCCGAAAGAGGCCGGCCTTGGCGACTGTATCGACTGTTACCTGTGCGTCCAGGTGTGTCCGACCGGCATCGACATCCGTGATGGTCTGCAATACGAGTGCATCGCCTGCGCGGCGTGCATTGACGCCTGCGACTCGGTCATGGACAAGATGAAGTACCCTCGCGGACTGGTCCGTTATACGACGGACAATGCCGTCCACGGGCAGAAGACGCACGTCCTGAGGCCGAGGATGTTCGTGTATGCCACGCTGCTGGCGGTGCTACTCGGTGGACTCATGACTTCCATGGTCACACGCACGCCGATCATTCTCGACGTCATCCGCGACCGGAACACGCTGTATCGCGAGCTTCCGGGTGGCGTCATCGAGAACATTTACACCATCAAGCTCATCAATCAGCGCAACGATGCTCGAGTCTTCCAACTAACGGTCGCCGGCGTGCCGGGAATAAGCCTTGATGGCGTCGACGATATGATTGCCGTAGACGGTGGAGGTGTCCTGACCGTGCCGCTGAGAGTCCGGGCTCATCGCGACGACGCTTATGGCATCATGGACATTACGTTCACCGCCTCGGTCGTCGACGACCCTGACGACGTGATCCACGAAGACAGCCGCTTCCTCGGACCGACGCCATGAGCGACCACGACGAACAACCCTGGTACAAGCAGTTCTGGCCGTGGTTCATCATCGCGCTGCCGGCGAGCGCGGTCGTCGCCAGTCTCTACACCGTGACCCTGGCCTTCCGGACGACGGACTCCCTCGTCACCGACGCAACCGACGGGATGGATGTCGTCGCCGAACGGCATCTTGCCGCCGAGAGCGCCGCACGCGAGCTCGGCCTGGACGCTACCCTCAACATCGATCTCGCTTCCGGCGCTATAACGGCTGTCATCGAAAGTGACGCGGACGAGGACTGGCCGAGCGCCCTGTCCCTCGAGTTTTCGCATCCGACGAATGCCGGCCGGGACGTCGAGATCGCCCTGTCCGCCGCACTGCCGGACGACGACGGCAATCGCGTTTGGGCAGGCCATTTCGTGTCGATCCCCAACGGCCGGCACTACGTCGTCCTGATGCCGGAAGCGACCGCCGAGTGGCGCCTGAACGGCGAGTGGTCGGGCCAGCAGTCGATCCGGCTGCGACCCGCCAGTGGCGATGAGCCTTCCTGAACGCTGCTTCCACTGCGCGCTGCCAATAACCGCCGACTGCGATCTTACGATCGAGGTCGAGGGCGAACCCAGACCCGTTTGCTGCCCCGGCTGTCAGGCCGTCGCGATGCTGATTCTCGGCTCGGGCATGGAGAGCTACTACCAGATGCGCGACGCTCCGGAACCGGGCGCAGGCCGCCCGGACCCTGGCGACGACGAGTGGCGGGTTTTCGACCGCGACGACATGCTCGAGGCCTTCTCGGAGCGGGACGGCGATATCGCCACGGTCAGTGTCTACGTGGCGGGAATGTACTGCTCGGCATGCAGCTGGCTGATCGAGACGACGCTGGGACGTACCGACGGCGTGACGGCCGCGGAGGTCAACCCCGTCACGCATCGCGTGCGAGTTACGTTCAGACCAGAAACGATCGGCCTCGGCCGGCTGCTCGCCTCGCTCGCCCGGCTCGGCTACAAGCCGCAGCCTCTCGCGCCCGAGTCCGTCGAACGCCCGGAGCTGATCGAGCAGCGCAGCGCGCTCAAGCGTCTGCTGGTTGCCTCGCTGGGCATGATGCAGGCAATGATGTTCGCGGTAGCGCTATACGCGGGCGACTATCAGGGTATCGACGAGGGCATGCAGGGATTCCTGCGAATCGTCAGTTTCATCGTCACGACACCCGTCGTCTTCTACTCCGCACGCCCGTTCTTCACCGGCGCGATTCGCGGCTTGCGCGCACGCCAACCCGGCATGGACCTGCCGGTATCGATCGCCGTCGGCAGCGCATACGTGGCGTCCGTGTTCTCGACCCTCACCAATGGCGAAGCCGTCTGGTACGACTCGGTGTCGATGTTCGTGTTCTTCCTCACGCTCGGTCGATTCCTCGAGATGCGTGCGCGGCATCGAGCCGTCGACCGTACCGTTGCGCTGACCTCGGTATTGCCCAATACCGTCACGCTGCAGGACGGCGCGGAACGCCGCGTTGTTCCGGTGGCCAGCCTGGTTGCCGGCGACCGTATTGTCGTCGGACCGGGTGAGTCGATACCCGCCGATGGCAGGCTACTCGCCGGGGAAACGAATGTGGACGAGTCGTTACTGACCGGCGAATCGAAACCTGTCGCACGGCGGCCGGGCGACACGGTCATCGCCGGCAGCGTGAACCGCGATGCCAGCATCGAAATCGAAGTATCACGGACGGGCGTGGACACGACTCTGGGTGCGATCAGCCGCATGAGCGAGCGGGCGCGATACGCCCGGCCCGCGTTCGTTCGTCTCGCCGACCGTATTGCGAGCTACGTGGTCGTCATACTGCTGGTCGTGGCCGCGGTCGTCGCGACCGCCTGGTACCTGCTCGAGCCGTCGCGCGCGTTCGTCGTGACGCTGTCGGTACTGGTCGTTACCTGCCCGTGCGCGCTCGCTCTGGCCACACCGGCTGCGTTCGCGGCGGCAGGAAGTCGCCTGTCCGAACTGCGGCTTCTGATTACTCAGGGCGAGGCAATAGAAGCGATCTCCCGAGCCGATCGCTTCGTCTTCGACAAGACGGGGACGCTGACGTATGGCCGCCCGGCCATCACCGACTGCCGAGTGATGGACGCATCGCTGTCCGAACGAGATGCGATGCGGATCGCCGCCGCGCTGGAGGCGGATTCGACACACCCCATTGCCCAGGCATTTCAAACCAGCGAGCCGCGCATAGTCGCTACCGATTGCCGCGCTATCGCGGGACTGGGCGTATCGGGCGACGTGGAGGGGCGTACCTGGCGGCTCGGCAAGCGGGAGTTCGTCGAGTCGGTTCCCGACGACGAAGCGGCGCGCTCGACACGGGTGTGGCTCGGCATGGATGACCGCGCACTGGCGGTATTCGAGATCGCCGACGAACTGCGCGCCGACGCCGCGGAGACACTCTCCCGCCTGCGCGAAAACGGTTCGAAGATCACGCTCCTTAGTGGCGATGCTGAAGGCCCGGTCAGACTAGCCGCGGAGGCGCTCGGCATCGAGGATGCGCACTGGTCCTGCACGCCGGAAGGCAAGCTCGACCTGATCCGTCAGTATCAGTCGGCAGGCGAGACGGTTGTCATGGTCGGCGACGGTATCAACGATGCGCCCGTGCTCGCCGCCGCGGACGCATCCATCGCGCCGGCACATGCCGCGAGCCTCGCGCAGACGAGCGCCGACGTCATCATGCTCGGCGAACACCTGTCACCCGTCGTCACGATCGTGCGGATCACGCGCCAGACGATGCGCATCGTGCGTCAGAATCTGGGCTGGGCGATTGTTTACAATGCCGGTGCGCTACCCCTCGCGGCATTGGGACTCGTACCGCCCTGGCTCGCCGCCATTGGCATGAGCGCCAGTTCGCTGATCGTGGTACTGAATGCACTGCGACTCAGCCGCTACGCTTAGACACATGAATATTCTCTACCTCTTGATTCCGCTTGCTCTGCTCATCCTCGGCGCCGCCGTCTGGGCCTTCTTCTGGGCAGTGGGCAGCGGGCAATTCGACGATCTGGATACACCGGCAATGCGTATCCTGCTCGACGATGACGAGAAGCCGCCAACCGACGAACAGCCATGATTGAACTGCTTCCGATACTCGGCGCCGCACTGCTCGCGGGACTGCTGGGCAGCGCACACTGTCTCGGTATGTGTGGCGGCATCTCGGGGATGATCGCGGTCAATGCCGGCGTCACGGCTCTGTCCACCCAGCTGCCGCTGGCCATTGCCTACAACCTGGGCCGCATCACGAGCTATGCGGTGCTGGGTGCCATTATCGGCGGTCTCGGCCAGGCGGCTATAATGACCGTGCCGGCAATCGCCGCTCCGATCCGGCTCGCGAGCGGAGCCATCATCGTTCTCGTCGGCTTGCAGCTCGTCTTCGACTGGCGCCTGCTGGCACCGCTCGAGCGCTCGGGCGCGGTCTTGTGGCAACGAATAGCGCCACTCGCGAAGCGACTCCTGCCCGTATCGACCTTGCCGCGGGCATTCGGGCTGGGGCTGCTATGGGGCTGGATGCCCTGTGGGCTGGTCTACAGCGCGCTGCTGATTGCCGCGACGACGGCAAGTTCGGCCGGCGGAGCGCTCACGATGTCGGTGTTTGGACTCGGCACGATGCCGGCAATGGTAATGACCGGCATCGGCGCGTTCCGCTTATCGCAAACGCTTGGCAATGCCCGTCGAGCCGCCGGGTTTCTGCTGATCGTCATTGGGCTGATCACGCTGGCGATGCCGATCGAGAATATGCTGATCGGCGGCGGCAATGGAATGCCGCATCACTGAGGCAACGGCTGGCCATAAATCGCTGTTGTGAGTATGGTCGACGCAACAAGAATAAGAATCCGGGGGTAAGAAATGCCGTATCCGCGCGCTTGGGCTTGGGTAGCCCTTCTGCTCGTTCTGACGATTCCCGCTTTCTGGCCGAACTATCTCGGTCAACTGAACGTCGTCGAGTGGCAGATTCACGTCCACGGCGCCACAGCCGGACTATGGGTGCTGCTGGTCATCCTGCAGAGCTGGACGATTCACCACGGCCGTCGAAACCTGCATCGCACCCTTGGACTCGCAAGCCTCGTGCTGACGCCGCTGTTCCTTGCCGGCGGTGTTCTCGTCGTTGCGACGATGGCGGTGCGTCCCGGGCCCTTTACCGAATTGTTCGGCGCGCGCCTGGGCCTTCTGGATGTCGTCTCGGTATTCGCCTTCGCAACATTTGTATTCATGGCACTGAAGCAGCGACGCAATGTCGGCCTGCACGCGGGCTGGATGCTCGCAACAATATTCCTGCTCATCAATCCGACGCTCGCACGGCTAACTCCTGGCTTCGTGCCCGGACTCACCATACGCTCGCTCGAAGAATTGCCGCGATTCGCGGGTTCGATACATCTCGTTCAGATCCTTGGTATCTGCGTTGCCGCATTCTTGTATCTGCGCAATCGGCGGCACGGCACACCAATGCTGGCCGTGCTCGGCGTCCTGGTCCTGCAGTCGATTCTCTTCGAGACCCTTGCCCTGTCGGCCTGGTGGAAAGGCGTCGATATGCAGATTGGCGCAATGTCACCCGCCGTGCTCGCGTCGTTCGGCATCGCATTGGGCGCTGTCGCAGTAATCGCAGGATGGACCTCAGGCAGCGAGCGACCGGCAGCCCGGGCGCCGGCCTGACGCGTTACTCGGCGCCCTCCTCGGCGAGCCGCCGCTCGAGCCGCGCGACGGCCGAGGCGGCATAGTTCGCGCAGCCGTCTTCGTCGATAAAGGAACCGCCCTCCTGCAGGCCGAACCGGCCCGGGTGCGGCGCGAGAAAGATCTCGCATTCGAGATTGCTCACGATGTCGGCGGTCCTTCGGAGCACGTCACCGGTGCCGTCGGAATAGCGGAAGCCCTCCGCCGAGATCGGCGTCAGGCTATCGACGTAGGCGATTGCATAGCACTCTTCGTCAATGCAGTCGGTCCAGAGCCAGCTCGTGCCGCCGGGCGTGTGGCCGGGCGTCGCGACCGCGGTGATGCGGATGTCACCCATCGTCACGCGCCAGCCGTCCTCGATCACATCGACATCCTCGATCGCGGGGAACTCTCGCGACGGGTACTGCGGATCTTCCGGCGTGGGCCTGCCGGTTCGCAGCGCTTCGGCCTGAGGCGCTCTCGCGACGACACGCGCGCCGCTGGCTCTTGCAAGCGCGGCCAGTCCGCCCGCATGGTCGTAGTGCTCATGCGAAAGACCGATCAGTTCGATATCGCGTAGCGAATAGCCAAGCGACTCGATGTTCTCCGCGATCAGCGGCGCCGATTGTGGCAACGCGCCGTCCAGCAGGATCAGACCTTCTCCCGTATCGATGAGAATCGACGACAGCCCGCCCGTGCCGACGTACCACGTCTTTTCCGCGATCTGTACCGGCGCGAATGGTTGATTCCATGATCGGTTCATCGGGAACGAGACCGTGCGACGAGCAACCGGCGGTCAGAACGGTCAGCCAGATCAAAGCAATCCTGGTCATTTGAAGTCCCTTCATGCGAGGAATCGATAAAAGAGGCGCGCCGACACGATCACGAGGAAGATACCGAACAGCATGCTGAGCTTCTTCTCCGAGAATGCGTGAGCAATCCGTGCACCGATCGGGGCAGTCAGTATTGTCGCCGGCGCTATGGCCGCGAATCCGATCAGGCTGACGTAGCCCAGACTGCCGGCGGGCACACGTGGGTCATCCCAGCCTGCGAACACGAATCCGGTCGCGCCCGGCAGGCTGATCGCAAGACCGAACAAGGCAGCGGTGCCCACGGCACGATGGATGCTCTCGCCGAACAAAGTCAGCGTCATGACGGAGAACACACCACCACCGATGCCCATCATGCTCGACGCACAGCCAATGCCGGTCAGAAGCGACGGCACCAGCGGACCACGTGGGATCGAGTCTCGCAGATTCCGAGTATTCGGAAACAGCACGAGCTTCGAGGCAACGAAAAGCGCCAATACGGCAAAAACCAGCGCGAGCACGCGGCTGTGGACCTGAGCGGCGATCCATACGCCGATCAGCGAACCGATCAGCACGAATACAGCCCAGCGCTTGAACATATCTACGTTCACGGCGCCGCGCTGGTGATGTGCGCGAGCGGACGAAATCGATGTCGGAACGATCGTCGCCAGCGAGGTGGCGACCGCGATGTGCATCCGGATGGCGGCGTCGACGCCTAGAAAGCCCAGCACGGCCTCGAGCACAGGCACTATTACGATGCCGCCGCCGATTCCGAACAGCCCCGCGAGCACGCCCGCCACACAGCCGGTCGCGAGCATCGCGAGACCGAGCATGAGCCACTCCTGCATTGGCAAAGGGCGCCTAGGCGCTCAATTCGGCGTGGTGGAAGCGAAGATGATCTTCGACGAATGTCGAGATGAAGTAATAGCCGTGGTCGTAGCCTTCATGCATTCGAAGCTCGAGCGGCAGCCCGCTCTCTTTGCAGGCGGCTTCGAGCAATTCGGGCTTGAGCTGTTCGACGAGCCATTCGTCGTTAGCGCCCTGATCGACGAGGATCTTCGAGTAGTGCGAGGCGTTTGTCGTCGAACGCGCGACCTCGCAGCCGTCGTAGAGCTCCCACGTGGAGCGGTCCTCACCGAGATAGTGGCTCAGCGCCTTGACGCCCCACGGCGAGCGCAGGGTCGTGCAGATCGGCGCGAACGCCGACAGAGAACGGAACATGTCCATGTTCCTGAGACCTATGGTCAATGCACCGTGTCCGCCCATCGAATGGCCGGTCAATCCGTGCCGCGCGCGATCACCGGGAAAGTTGTCGAAAACGGCGTCCTGCAACTCGGTCGTGACGTAGTCGTACATGTGATAGTGCGCGGACCACGGCTTCGCCGTCGCGTTCAGATAGAATCCAGCGCCGAGTCCGAAGTCCCAGTGCCCTTCCGGATCGTCCGGCACGTCGTCACCACGCGGACTGGTGTCCGGCGACACGAGCATGAGACCCAGTTCGGCCGCAACCCGCTGCGCGCCGCTCTTCACCATGAAGTTCTCTTCGGTACAGGTCAGGCCAGACAGAAATGTCAGCACAGGCACCTTGCCTTCGGCCGCCTGTGGCGGCACGAACACGGAGAAGCGCATATCGCAATTATTGACGTCTGAGGCGTGCCGGTAGAAGCCCATGCGGCCGCCGAAGCAGTTGGTTTCGGAAATTCTCTCTATATTCATAGCCGCGGATTATGGCCTGAACGCGGCGGGACGGCCAGATTCGGTACTAAGCTACAATCGGGGCCACTGAGTCAAAGTGGACTATTGCGCCTATATGGGCCCGCCGTGTTCTATTGTCGGCGCGATACACGTTTCGAATCGCGCTAATGCGAAGACCGGCGATTGAATTTGATAGGCTGCTGCTGACCCTTTGCGGACGGTCGCGACGAAGCACCCGAATAAAGCTGCCGCCGCCTGCTATTGCAGTAGAACGATTGTCTAGCAGCGATTTTAGTATCTGAGGATTCAATGGACTCAAATAGCAAACGAAAATGGATCGACTTGCTGGGTGCGGTTGGTGTTGTTGCGTCTCTGATCTTTGTTGGACTCGAAGTTAGGCAGAACACCCTCATCTCGAGAGGCGCAGCAGTTCAGTCGATCACAGAACAAGTCAACGATTGGCAGATCGAGATGGCATCAAATGACGACTGGATTCGCATTATGGTCTTCCTCGATGACGGAGGAACGTATGCCGAGTTGTCGTCAGAGGACCGGATGCGTTACCGGTACGTGGTCACTCCCACTATTCGCATCATGGAAAACAGATACCGCCAAGTTCAATTCGGAATCATCGATTTATCGGAACTGGAAGTAGGCGGTGGAAAGGCCAACATCAGTTGGTATCGAAGTGCGCACTTTATCGAGTTCTGGCAGGCCGGCGAAATGAGAATTCGGTGGACCCCCGACTTCATAGACTTTATGGAGACAGAGGTAATGGCAATTCGTTAGCTCCTTCATTTGCAGGGCCGCCGCAAGATGACGGGTTGAAGTCGCAACCCGATAGTTACGCTCCTTTGGCTATATACCCAGTGGAAAGTCCTGACCCAAATTTGTCACTTGTGACTGTCCGCTCTTGGCTGCGGATTCAATCGGTGGCGACAGTCCAACACGGCGGGCTCCCAATCCGCCCACGGACGGCTGTAAAAAGGCAGCGGTAATCGCGGATTGATCTTCTGTGGGAGGCCGGGACGAAGGGCGGACGCCACCTTACGTCGATCGCCCGCATGGCGGGCT
>CALZMR010000012.1 GCA_945788575.1 uncultured Woeseiaceae bacterium | reverse complement strand
AGGCCGCAAAGCTGCTGGCGGGAGCGGCCAGCAGCACAGCGGCAGCTATTAGAAGCAAAGACTTCACAGCCCACCGTCCAGCGCCGCGTCGATCAGGTCCCAGACCTCGTCGCTACCCATTATCACCAGGTACTCGAGAAGCTCTTTCTTTTCGGCATCGTTGCCGCTGCTTCGATACAGCTCGAGCACGCCGGCGTCGTGGCCGGAGATCAGCATGCCGTCTAGTGCCGCCTCGCGGATGTCGTCGCTAGCCGCGTTGCGATAGATACCCAGCAGCGCATTGTCTGCATCATCGCCGCCTACGATACCCAACGCCTCGATGGCTTCGGCCTGTTGTTCGGGGTCGCTGTTGTCCGATGCGATCTCAATCAGCGTCTCCGAGTCGCCGGATATCGCGTAGGCCTCGATCAGGCTCTCGGACATGCCGACGCGACTCCGCAGGCTGCGGAGTTCGTCACGGGCACCCATCGCGCCGAGGATCTCGACAGCGGCTTCGAATTCGTCTTCAGTCGTCGCGCTCTCAGCCAGTCGCAGGACGGACTCCGTATCGCCGGCGATGAGATAGGCTTCCAACACGGCATCTCGAGTGTCTTCGTCGCTGTCGCTGTACATCGTCGCCAGGCTGGCCAGCGTCTCTTCGTTGCCGCCGATACCAATCATGCGGATCGCCTCCAGGCGAATCTCGCCTTCGCCGTTCCGCGCCGTGTCCAGCAGAATCTGCTGTGCCTCCGGCAGATCGATCTGGCTGAGAATGAACAGCGCGCGCTCTTTCACCTCGTCGCTGTGCTCACCTGTGAGCACTCGCCCGGCCACGGTCATAGCGCGTTCGGGCGGCGCCGAGATCAGCGCTTCGAGAGCGGCGATCTTGAGCTCTTCGTTGTCGTCCGTCTGCGCGATCGCCTGGGCCGAGAAGGCCAGCAGCAGGAGCGTGACGGAAAGTTTTGCGAATCTGGTCATCGTGGTGTTTCCTCTCAGGTTGAACCTGACTGATCTGATGGTTCGCGTGTGAGTTTGGTTAGCATTACGTCGAGTTCGAACGCGAGCTGGGCGCGCAGCGCTTCCGCGTCGGTCGGCGCAATGTCCTCGGCCGCGAGCTGCACAAGGATCGGTTCGAACGCTCTGAGGACGCGTGCGAGATTCTCTGCATCGTTCTGTTCTGCCGCGCGGGCGTAGAGACGATTCTGCTCGATGAGGCCGGCGACGAGGATCATGCGATCGGCGGCCGAGATGTCGGAGAGGCCAGTAAGCTCCTCGCGACTGTCCCGGAAGTGAACTTGCAGGCTTCGCACGAAGGCATCCGGCGGGGCGCTGGCCGCCGAAAGTATTTCGGGCGGCTGAATCGCCTCCGGAGTGGACTCGCCGCCGAACCAGATACCGATACCGATTCCCACCGCGAGAGCCGCCGTCACCGCGGCGCCCCAGAAGAACGACCAGAAGTGCACGTTCGGCTGTGCCGCTGAATCTCGACCGCGCTCCAGGTTCGCGGCGCGATCAATCGTAGCGTGGAATCTCGCCGCCAGATCCGCGGGCAGAGGTTCTTCGGCAGGTGTCTGCAGGGCCGCAAGTTCGTCGCACAGTTTCTGATAGCGCCGAGCGACTTCAGCGTCAGACTGCAATGCACGGGCGACCTCTTCGCGCTCCTTCGAGCTCAGTCCGTCGTTGTAGAAGTACAGAGTAAGGATGTCGTCTTTCATGTCGTCACACTCCGCAAAGTCGGCATGGATCCGCGCAGCTTTCTAACGCCCCGAAAGAGGGCCTGCTTGACCGTACCGACGCTGCTGTCGATTTCTTCGGCGATTTCCTTGAGCCGCCACTCCTCGAGATGCTTCAGCACGAAACACACGCGCTCGATGTCGGAGAGCTTCGTCAAAGCCTGGGCGAGGTCGGCACCGAGCTCTTCCGTGTGCCGCTCGGCATCGGGAACGGAGTCCTCGTCTTCGATGTCGAAGTCCAGCGACTCGAAAACCCCGGGCCGGCGCTTCCTGAGTAGCTGTAGCGCGGCGTTGACCGCGATACGGTGTATCCATGTATCGAGCCGGGCGCCGTGCTGGAACTGATCGCGCTTCTGCCAGGCGGAGAGCAGGGCGTCCTGTACCGCATCCTCGGCGAGTTCCCGGCTGTGGGTGATACGCAGGCACGCGCCGAACCAGCGATCGGCACGTGCCGAGATCGCCTCGTGAAACTCCGCCTGCGTCGGCGGTGACCCGCTCTTCATTACCGCCACCATTGAAGCTTGGATGCCAGCGCTTCGGATTTGGTTAGCAAGGATTCGCCAATCTGGCAATACCGATGTCGGGCAGCATGTTCTGGATCGACGCAAAAGCCGCAAAGATACATTACGGCGCCGCCGCATGAAGAACGTCCATTATTGGCTCTCATCAGCCGACCGGCCGTTCCGAGGACCAAAGAAAGATGTCCACCTGCAGGGATCGATTGCAGTAGCCTGGCTCCGATTTGATGCTAATCTGGCGTGTCGCCCCGAATCACTGACGAACCTGCGACATAGATGCCCGACAAGGGCGAGGATGGTGCGGATGGCAAATCGCAGTGAATCCCAGGTTAGCCTTCAACGGCGCGCGGTTGTTGCAGGAGCAATAGCGGTGACGAGCCAGTTGATTATTCCAGTATCGTCTCACGCAATTACTAAGCGGCCTGCGTCAATAGGAGCAGAAAGGATGGATATCGATCGTTTCGTCGAAGACTGTGTGGCCGCCAATCGAGAAGGGGAGGCGCAAGCTGCGGTGAGTGAGGTACTGGCGAGAGCTGTTGCCGAGCCGAACAAGGTAATAGAGGCTATCGGGGAGCCGGCCCGAGCCGGGCTCAATGTATTGCTCAGTTCCGCGGAGCTAACGATCTTCGCCGCAACCTGGACTCCGCAAATGAACCTGATGCCTCATGATCATCTGATGTGGGCCAGTATCGGGATCTATACTGGTCGCGAAGACAATATCTTCTGGAAGAAGACTCCCGACGGAATCGAGGCGTATGGCGCTGATGCGCTGTTCCAGAGAGACACCGCTTTACTGCCGACAGACGCCCTGCATTCAGTGACCAATCCCTTGCTGCGGTTCACGGGCGGAATTCATATCTATAATGAAAGACTCGGTCTAGACGAAGAATCATGAGAACGGTGCGATTGAGCCTCTGCTCGAAGCAAATGCCTGACATAGTGCGGTAGGGCGACTTCCAGCTACGCTTGCACAGCTCCCTCGAACGGATCCCCCGTCAGCGACAGCCTCGGCTCAGGCGCGAACGGCGTCAAGTAGCTCACCGACTGCACGTGGCCGATGTCGAAGAGCGACATGCTGTTGAAGGCCGGTGTCCACGTGTCGCGCCGCGTGCCATTGTGCTCGTGGAACCGCAGCAGACTGCCGCGGACCGGGTGCCCGTTACGGCGGAATGAGACGACGTAGCCCAGTCGTCGCTCCTTGTTAGCTGCGCTCATCCTTCGCGCTGCTATAGTGCCGCCCTATGAAAAGGATGTTCATCGGTTTGTCCGTGCTCGGGCTTATGGGCTGGCTGTTTGTTCCGGCGAGTTCGCCGGCGACTTTGCCGCCTGCTGACGCCACGCCTTTTCTCTGGGATCAGGACGAGCTCTGGAGTACTTTGGAGGCCGAATTCGGCGCAACCCGCAACGCAGGATGCGCCAACGTAAACGAGCGCATTGCCCTGGAGTTTGGTCGCCTGGCCGATGCCATCAATTGGCTGGAGGCCGGCGATCATTCACCCGGCGATGAGCGTCTTGATGCGATAGAACATGGCCTCTTTGCTGTGGCGCCGCTGGTGGCGGCGTGCCCCCAGCATGTTTCCTCGATGCTCGACATCGTAAAGCGATTGCGTTCCGCGTTGAAACGCACTAGCCGCAGCTGGGATATTCGCGACGAAGCCACACGAGAGCGTGTCTATCGAATCCTCTACGGCGCGCGCATGGCAATCGAAGAGATCCTGTTGCAGAGCGACGTCGACGTCGTGCCAGATCTCATGCTGGGCACCGATGTGCCGTCACAGACGCCGTCGGTCGTCGCCAATGGCCTGCGTGTGCATAGCGGCGACATCCTGGTGTCGCGCGGCGGCGCGCCCGTTAGCGCGTTGATTGCTCGCGGTAACGACTATCCCGGCAACTTCTCGCACATTGCGCTCCTGCATGTTTCCGAGCAGCAGGAGGTCAGTGTTATCGAAGCGCACATCGAAGTCGGCGTCACGGTTTCCACGCTTGAACAGTATCTCGCGGACACGAAACTCCGGATCATGGTGCTGCGACTCGATGATTCCCTGCAACAGATGCACGCCGATCCGCTGCTTCCGCACCGCGCGGCGACCGCTGCGCTCACCGAGGTCCGCGAGCGCCACATTCCATACGATTTCGCGATGCATTATGAGGACCCGGGCAAGAAGTTCTGCTCCGAGGTTGTATCCGCACCTTACGCGGATCTTGGCGTTGAGCTCTGGGAGGGTTTGACGACTATGTCGTCGAGCGGGACGACCGCGTGGCTTTCGGCGCTCGGCGTCGAGCAGTTCGAAACTCACGGGCCATCGGACCTGGAGTACGACCCCAAGCTCGTTGTGGTCGCGGAGTGGCGAGATCACGAAGCCCTGTTCGATGACCATGTCGACAACGCGATCATTGACGCCATGTTGGAGGGTGCAGAGGCTGGCAACACAGTTGGGTATGACTACCGTTACCTGCCGATGGTTCGCATCATGAAAGCCTATAGTCTGCTGCTCAACGCGTTTGGTCGGCACGGTCCGGTACCGGAGGGCATGAGTGCTGCGACCGCATTGCGCTCCAAATGGCTCGATGACCAGCACCAGGCCATCAAGGCCGAGGTGCTGATGCAGGTTGATGCCTTCAGGGACAAGTACGGCTACGAGCCGCCGTACTGGCAGTTGTTTGAAATGGCGCGAACGCAGGTTGACTCGCCCGACCCGCATTGATCGAGCAATATCAGTTTGCGGGAAGGAAGATTTTCAAACTGACTTGCGGCTAGTCGTTTGCTGACGTTCGACTTAAGGCAAAATTGGGGACCCACCAGGCATCAGGCGAGCATACATATGGCTTACACGCTCTTGTTTATCGCGATTCTTGCAGAAGTGATCGGGACTTCAGCGCTCAAAATGTCGCAAGGTTTCACAAAGATCGGACCGAGCCTGTTGGTGGTTGTAGGTTACGGATTCGCCTTCTATTTCCTCGCCCTCGTGCTCAAATCCATTCCGGTAGGCATTGCCTACGCGATTTGGGCAGGTGTGGGAATCGCCCTGATAACGATCATCGGCGTTGTTTTTTTCAAGCAGGCGCTGGACGCACCGGCTGTGGCCGGGATCGCACTGATCATCAGCGGCGTGATCGTGATCAATGTATTCTCAGAATCGTCCGTTATTTGACTGGGTCGAACCGATTCTATGCGCCGGGCTCCAGGGCGCTGCAACTACCACTCCTTCGAACGGAACCAGCCGGTCAGCGAAAGCCTCGGCTCGGGTGCGAACGGAGTCACATAGCTCACCGAGTGTACGTGGCCAATGTCGAACAGCGACATGCTGTTAAAGGTCGGTGTCCACGTGTCGCGCGGCGTGCCATCATCCTCGAAGAACTGCAGCAAGCCGCCCCAATCGGGGTGCCAGTTCTTGCTGAACGAAAAGACGTAGGCCAGCCGCCGCTCCTGATCGCCGACATCGTCGCGGTGCCGGGTCAGGAATTGGCCGTGCGTATAGCGGGTATATTGCGCATCGGCGCTCTTCAGATCGTCGCGACCGCTCACCTCGGAGATGAATCCGAGCATCTCCTCGGAATTCAGGAAATCGAAGACGCTGTGCAGATAGTTCAGCGCTTCGCTCTCGTCATCGCCCTTCTTGTGCTCGAGCATGTAGCCGCAGTAGAAGAACCCGGCACCGCCGGCCGCCGCGGTGAATATCTTGTTCTGCAGGTCCGCGAGTTCGGCCTCGGACAACTTCTGCAATTTCTCGGCAGGGATCGCGACGTTGCGACCGTCGACGTGCGACAGATACTCGAAGGGCACCTCGGAAAGACAGTACTCGCGAATCTTCTCAGCGACCTCAGGAGCAAGAATATTGTCGACCCGCAGGCGCCCGTCGCGGGCGAACTCCGCGGCGAGGGCCGCCCGATCGAGATCTGGATTCAGCATGCTCACTGCCAATAAAACGGCTGAGTACGACGGTCGCCGGTCGCGACCTCGTTCAGCGTCGCCGCCTCGTAAAGCCGGCCGTTCAGCATGACCATTGATACGCGGTCCGTCGCGAAGATGTCTTCCAGCGGATTGACGTCGAGGATGACGAGGTCCGCGAGCTTGCCCGGTTCGAGCGAGCCGATGTCGTGCTCCATGCCGAGCTTGCGCGCCGACTCGATGGTCGCGGTGCCGAGCGCCTCGAGCGGCGTCATGCCTCCCTGAGCGAAGCCCCAGATCTCCCAGTGGCTGGCCAGCCCTTCGCGCTGGCCGTGCGCGCCGATCGTCACGATGACGCCCGCGTCAGCCAGGTCGCGGGAGGCGGCAGCGACCGGGATGTGGTGATAGTCCTCGTCCGGCGCAATCGTGCGGCGCACTGCCACAGGGTTCAGGATGTGCGGCGGCACATATTGCGTAAGGATCGGGTGCTTCCAGACCTCCGTCTCCTGATAGAAATACGTCTCCACGGTCGGGCCGCCGAAGGTGACGACCAGCGTCGGCGTATAGGCAACGTTCGTCTGACCCCAGAATTGCAGCACGTCGTCGTACAGGGTCGACTGCGGCAGGTTGTGCTCGATAGCCGTATTGCCGTCGGCGACCATCGACAGGTCCATGTGATACAGCGATCCGCCTTCCGATACGACAAGCATGCCTTCTTCGCGCGCGGCCGTGGTCACCTGTTGGCGCTGCTCGCGGCGCGGCTGGTTGTAGTTTTTGACGGCAATAGCGCCCTGCGCGGCAAGTCTGCGCACGTGTTCGCGAGCGTCGTCGAGAGAATCGATTGCGGCGAACGAGGTCGATCGCGCTCCGTAAATTATATTGCCCGTCGAGTAGATGCGCGGCGCCAGGATCTGGCCGGTGCGCTGCATCTCGGCGGCGGCGAACACTGCGGTTGCATCGTTGGACGGATCGAAAATCGTCGTCACGCCGAGCGCGAGCGTCGCGTAGTTTCGCCAGTTCTGTTCGGGGATGAAACCGACGCTTTGCGAGCCGTGCCCGTGGCCATCGATGAGGCCGGGAACGATCGTCTTGCCTGCCACGTCGACCACTTCCGCGCCGTCCGGAATGTCGATGTCGGCGCCGACCGCAACGATGCGGTTGCCTTCGATCACGATCGTGCCGCTATCGATGACGCCGCCGTCTTCGCCGCTCATCGTGATGATTCGAGCGCCGGTCAGCGCGATCACGCCGTCCGGCACGTCCGCCGTCAGTGTCATCGACATCGACGCGCCTTGTTCGGGAGCGGAGTAGCCGTCGTCGCCGGGTGGGAACATCGCCTCGGTCGTGGCGCTGAAAAGCGCAGGCCCCAGCGACCAGTTGAGCGTGTCGGCATCCGACCAGTGCGGGAAGTTGCCGCCGTCTCCGGAAGCTTGAATCATGCTGACATTGCCGACGCTCGTCGATATTGACAGCGGTTTGCCTCCGGGCGGCAAGGGAAGGGCGTGGATCTGGTAGTTCTCGCGGAAGGCGAAGTGACCACCGTCGGGCGCGACCTCGTAGCGCGTCACGTATTGGCCGCTGGCATGAGTCCGCTCGTTGTTACCGTCGAGATCGATGCTGACCAGACTGCGGCCGCCTTCGCCGGCACGCGTTACGTACAAGCGCTCGCCGTCCGCGCCGAAATGCGGGTTCGAGCCGTCGTCAGTGATGAGCCGGGCGTCACCGCCCGAGGACGGTACGACAAAGACCCCGGTCTCCATGGACCAGTCAGGCGAAGTCAGCCAGCCGCCGCCGGTTACTTCGTAGACGATCGAACCGCCATCGGGCGAAAAGCGCGGTCCGTGATAGTGCCCCGGGGTATCGGTGACGCTGCGGCTGCGTCCGCCGCGGGCGCTTACCGTGCGTACGCTCCCGAGGGCCTCGTCATCCCACGCGATGAACGTGATGCTGCGCCCATCGCGGGACCAGCTCGGGTCATACTCGAAATGATCGGCGGCATCCTGCGTAAGCCGTCGCGGCTCGCCGTCAGGCAGCGACTTGATGTAAAGGAAACCGGTGCTCTCGAACACGACGCTCGAGCCGTCGGGAGAGACGTCGGCGTTGCGTACCATCGACGTCTCGAACGTTGCGGGCGCAACGTCGCGCTGCGGTCGCGGCGCATCGTAGACTTCGCGCGTGTCGCTGACATGGAACTCGATATCGGAGACTTCGCCGGTCGCTACGTCGATGCGTTTGATGCCGCCGCCGGCCCAGAACACGATGCTCTCGGAGTCGGGTGTCCAGTCCATGTTCGGGTACACGCCATGGACCGCCCAGACCTCCTGAACGTCCTGGTCCAATTCGGTGTAAATCGGACGTTCCTCGCCACTCTCAAGGTCCTTGATGAACAGCGCGCTGTCGGCGCGAATCCTGCGCACGAACGCGAGGTAGCGGCCGTCGGGCGACGGTGCCGGTCGAACCGCGCCGCCGGGACCGGTTACGAAGCTCTCCGTTTCGCCGGTCTCGAGATCGTGCCGCCGAATCTCGAAGATCTGGCCGTTCGAGTCCTGCGCATAGATGAAGCGGCCGCCAGGCGTGCTGTCGAGACTGAAATAGATATAGCGACCGTCCGGTGAGTACGCCGGCTCGCCGAGCTCTTTCTGGTGGTCTTCGTTGGGACGCTCTACGACCGCGACGCCGTTGCCGCCATCTCGGTGGTAAATCCAGATCTCACCGGTGCCCAACGAACGAGCGGTCGTGAAATGCTTGCGCGCCGCGATCCAGGTTCCGTCAGGCGACCAATAGGGGTTGTTCAGCAGGCGGAACGACTCGCTGGTCAGCGCCCGCGCATTGCTGCCGTCCGCAGCCATGATCCAGATGTTATCGCCGCCGCCGGCATCGCTGGTGAAGGCGATTTCCGAGCCGTCCGGGGAGAAGCGGGGCTGCATTGACCATTCGAAGCCGCTGCGGATCGAGGTTGCCTCGCCGCCTTCGATCGGCAGCGTGTAGATGTCGCCCAGCAGATCGAACGCGATCGTCGAGCCGTCAGGGCTGACGTCCAGGCTCATCCACGTACCCTCGCGCGTATCGATCGCGATGCTGCGCGACTCGCCCGGTATGGCGTTGACATCCCAGCCGTTGTCGCCGTCGTCGGCAAGCGCGGCGCTCAAGGGTGCGATTGCCAGCAACGCCGGCAGGAAGCTGTAGTTATTCATAGGATTCCTTCAACAGAGCAGTACCGGTACGGACCGGCTCGTTGTTTTTCGACTCCGAGGGAGAGCGATCATACCTCAGGCGCCCTTGGCCGCGCCTCGGCGCGGCGGGGCGGGTCAGATTCCAGGCAGGGCGCAGCCGGCCGGAATCTCAGCAGGTACTGTCCACTTCGGGCGATCTCCGCTGGAGAACGACTCGCCTTCGAGGTCGCCGCGGCCGCGCAGCCAGGCGACGAGGCTGTCGCGCACCAGCGGCAGGCTGTTGTCGAACGCGAAGCCGCCCTCCGGCATGACCGGAGTGAGAATGGCGTCGCCGCCAAGGGCCAGAAAGTCGTTGGCGACAATCCGGACCCGATCCTCCTCGCCCACCGGCCGACCGTCGTCCAGCCGGATATCGATTTCGAGGACATCCTGCTCGCAGCTCACATCGACACGCATTCCTGAGAAGCCGGCCCGCCGTCTTCCCCGCGGCAGTTGATTGGCGATCACTTGCCGCAGCTCCCTGCCGCTGAGTTCGATGATCACGACCCGATTGTCGAAGGGAAATACCTCATAGATCGCGCCGAAGGTGATCTCGCCCGCAGCCAGTGTCGCTCGGATTCCGCCGGAAACGTTGTGGACGGCGATATCGGCGTCGAAGGATGCCAGCATCGCATCGGTCATGAGGTTGCCAAGCAGCGATTCCGGGTTGCCCTTGAGGGTAAGTGGTATGTCGAGGCGTGCGTCGAGTGGTTCTGCTTTCAAGTTCCGCGCTGCTTGCTCCGCGCGAGCGGCGACTGCCAGGACCTCGGGGTCGGGCGACAGCGGCCGGCCCTCGTAGGTCGCGGCGCGGGTCTGCAAGTCGTCGCTGGCAACCCAGACGCAATCGCCGTTGGCGGTGTCGAAAGCAGGGCATACCGGCTGCGGCGGGTGGACGACGCGATCGATGACTTCGCCACTGTCGCGGTCGAGCACGAAATCCACGCGGCTGAACGCGTATGTAAGCGAATAGCTCGACGTGATCGAGATGCCGTTGACCACGTGCGCGATACCGTCATGCACGTGGCCGGCGATGATGTGGTCGACGAGCCCGGCCGGCAATGCCTCGGCCGCACGCATGATCTCGCCCTGCAATTCGCAGGAGCTCAGGTCTTCCGGATCGTTGAACTCTCTGCACCGGCTACCAGCGTGTGCCGTGACGATGACCAGCTCCGCGCCCGCTTCGCGCAGCGCTCTCGCTTCGCGTTCGATGGATGCGGCCAGCGGCGCCATTTCGAGACCGCGCACGTTGGCCGCGATCGTAGTCTGCAGCGCGCGCTCCGTCGTCGCGCCGATGATGCCCACGTCGATGCCGTCCGTCTCGACGATGACCGATGCGGCGACGTTCTCCCAGTCGACGAGCTGGCCGGTCTCAGCGTCGAGTAAGTTGACCGAGAGCAGCGGGAACTGTGCCTCCGTGGCTCGCGCCTTGAGAGCACCGCGCGCATCGTCGTCCGGCCCCTGGGGAATCGAGAGCTCGCCGGCCGGACCGAAATCGAATTCGTGATTGCCGATCGCTGCTGCCACATAGCCCATGGCGTTGTACGCCTCGACGACTGCAGCGCCTTCGTTGAGGTTCGATTCGAGGGTTCCCTGCCACATGTCCCCGGCGTCAATGAGCAGCACGGCGTCCTGCGTCGCCCGCAGTGCTTCGACGTAGCCGGACAGGGTCACCAGCCCGCCGCCGCCTTGTCTCGGAAGGATCTGACCGTGCACGTCGTTGGTGCCGACGATCGTAATAACGAGAGGGCTTTCGGCGACGGGCGCAACTGCACAGGATGCGAGGACGAAAGCCGCGGTCAGCGCGACTACGGCGTGCTTAAGGGGAATCTTTGATACTGACATCTGCATCCTTTGCGGGCAGGTGGCTGACGTGCCTGCGGTACACTCGGGCTACCACAGTTCCAACGAGCCACAGATTATGAAGCGAACTCTCGCATTCGTCAGTTTCTTCGCCGCCGCCGCGGCGTTCGCCGATGGGCAAGGCGACGAAGAGGACGGGATCCGCGCTCAGTCGGCGGAGATAAGCATTCAGATCGAAGCCGAGCACGAATTCTCGACCAACGCCTGCGAAGCGCGATTGGACGTCGAGTATTACCAGAAGGGCGACAGCGTCCACGTCAACACCACGCTCTTCAACGAATCCTGCGCAGCCTCGAGCGGCACGTACGCGCTCGAAGTGCGTTACCGCGGCGGCGACGATGAGGTCCGTGCGGTCGAGTTTGAGGAGGAGTGGCAGCGCAGTGATTCCGAGCCGGTAGCGCTGAGCAAGGACTACTATCTCGCGGCAAACATCGACGTCATGCGCGTGCGCTCACGGCGTCTGCGCTGCGAATGTGCATCGGCCCCCGAGGAGACGGGGGCCGACGACGGGTCTTAGCAACGTTATCGCACCAGCCGGCGCGATAAGAACGCTAGGTCGAGGAGGCCTCGAAGATGGCCTGAATCGAGGCATCCAGCATTGCGTCGAATTCCTCTTTGCTCTGCTGCGCTGTCAGGCCTTCCGAAAGTGCCCGCGAAAAACTCGCGACCATGCCGTTCTGTCTCGCCAGACGCTCATTGGCTTCTTCACGCGCATAACCACCGGATAGTGCGACGACGCGAACGACGTTGCTGTGCGCAATGCAGTCCGAGTACAGGTTGTCCTTCTCCGGCAGCGTCAGCTTGAGCATCACCAGCTGATGCTCATTCAGATCGTTCAGGTGCTGCATGAGGTGCGTATGGAGGATGGCCTCGGCTTCGGCCTTGTCCGGACTGTTGATGTCGACTTCCGGCTCGATGATCGGCACGAAGCCAGCGGCGCAGATCTGTTTGCCGATCTCGAACTGCTGCATGACGTTGGCCTCGATGCCGGCCGGATTCGCGTGCTTGATGACCGAACGCATCTTGGTGCCGAAAATTCCAGCAACCTTGGCCTTGCCCAATAGCTTGGCGAGGTTCGGCATCGGCTTCATGAGCTGAACGCCGTGCTCCTCGTTTGCGAGGCCTTTGTCGACCTTGAGGAACGGCACCACGTTCTTGACGTCCCAAAGGTAGGACGCGGTCGACTTGCCCTCGATCTGCCGGTCCATGGTGTTCTCGAACAGGATCGCGCCCAGAATCCGATTACCGTTGAAAGACGGGCTCGTGATGATGCGCGAGCGCATCTGATGGACGACGTCGAACATCTCGTCTTCGGAGGACCAGGCGTCCTCGCCGACGCCGTAAAGGCCAAGGGCCTTGGGCGTACTGCCGCCGCTCTGGTCGAGCGCGGCGATGAATCCGGGTGCGTTGCGGACTTTCTCCAGTTGCTTTTGATGCATTTCTTCTCTGTATCTCGCCGGTGGGAAAGTGGCGGATTGTACAGGAAGCGGACGAAAGTGTGCTCGGTCTATCGCGCCTCGGCCGTGAGCTGCAGCAGCGCCGGCACGTCGCTCGGCTTGTACAGCGTGATCTGCGACAGCGCGACCGGGTCGTTCGGGTCGGCTGTGATGATGAGCGTCGAGCCGCCGGTCAGAAACTCCTCGAGCGGTACGAGGACGTACTCGTCGAATTCGACCCCGAACTCGGCACCCATGAACTTGAAGGTGTCCATCTGCGCGGCGAGGATTTCCTCATCACTCAGGCCGAGGCGGCGGCAGTATTCGACGACGCGTGCGTTGTGGGAAATATCGTTGTATTCGATGCGCATCTCGTCGAGGCGCGGCCGATAGCGGGGACCCTTGGCAAGCTCGGTCACCATATTGCCGGCCAGAATCAGCTCGCCGCTGATCGAAATTGCCCCGGCATTCTCGCCCTCGAGCTCGACCGAGTAGCGGCTGCCGAGGTCGCGGAAGCGCATGGACATCGATAGGTCGAACTCGCGGTAGCCCAGCGCGGTAAATGCGTCTGGCGAGAAGCCGTAGCGCCCGGTACAGGCGGCAGCCGTATCGACGTCGCCTTCGATGCCGAGTTCCTCGAGACGCTCTCGATAGCCCTGGCGCGCAAGGTCGCCATTGGTGGGCAGGCGAACGTGCTCGATGATGATCCCAAAGTACTTCGGCAGGATCTCGTCGTCAGAGCCCCACGACGACTGCATGTCGCCGAGCTTCATCAGCGACAGGAAGCTCGGCGTGTCGATGCCGAAACGGCCGATATAGATTTCGTCGCCAATGCCGTGGACGTTTATCCGAATATCGTCGACCGTCAGTTCACCGGTCAGCGTCGTGCTGACGCCGCTGTACTCGATATCCGCATATGGCGAGGACATCATGACCATCATGTCCACGGCGGCTTCGACGTCACTTTCCAGCTTCCACTTCGTGCCGAAGAAACCGACGACGCCAGCCACTACCAGTCCAATGATGAATTTGCCCATCGACCCCTGCCCTCGCTCGTCGAGGCTCTGCAAACCCCGATTTTAGGCGGGTTCGCTACCGTATAAGGTTCGACTGGTTCAAATATTTGACAATAACTTGGAGTCTGGCGGGGCGGCCGGAATACCTCCTGCCGGGTCCGTTTTGCCGCCGGCGGCGTTATCGGTCGCTTGCGTAGCGGTGCTACGCGGCGCTCCCTCTGGCCTTGCCGGCGACAAAACGGCCGTCGGCAGGAGGCATCCCGACCACCCCGCCAGACTCCTGGAATCTGCTTGTTGCATCATTCCTCGCCGAATGCTCTTTGGGGGAGGCGTTTTGCCGCCGGCGGCGCTATCGGTCGCTCAGGCGGCTAATCTCGGCGGTAGTAGTGCCAGCTATCCGGGTCATCTCGCACCTCCGGGATACCCGCGGGCCGGCCGGCGTGAGCGGCCGCTACGCCGCTCCAGAGCAGCGCGAACTCGTCCACGAAATCCTCGAACGCCTGCCGTTCAGACCTGAGCCGGGCCTCGTCGGCTGCGGCAGCGGTCGTCCACGCGCCCGAGCGCGGTCTCTCCGTCGCCGTCGATTCGCTCGAACCGTAGATGAATCCTGTCCGGTCATCGACGAGAAGGCCGGCAACGGTGGACGTCACGTGCGCCGTCCGGTTGGGCAGCATGCCCAGCGAGATCGCCGTGAATGGCCCGAAAGTCTGGCCCTCGACCGTGTACTGAGTGTCGACGGAGTAGACCAGCAGCATATCGGCCCTGAGTTGGGCGGCCGATCGGCGCAGATCCTTTATGCCACGCGCGTCCTGGGGCAGCAGCAGCCGGCCGACCGGCGCTACGCCGTCGATCAGTGGCAGCGTGGCGATACGCTCGATGGCCTCCTCGGACTCGATGTCGCGCGTCGTGACGACCGACCACGTGCCGATGTGGTAGCCGTGTGCCGTTCTTGTCCGATACCCGGCATGCTGCACGCGGATCATCGCGATATTCGCCGGAAATGCGCTGGCCGGTTGCCGCGAATAGGCTTCCTCGATCGTGGCGTCGTCGATGCCGGCCATCGATACGCCACCGCCGGGTGTGACATAGGTGGCGCAGCCGGAGACGAGGAGTGCGAACAGCACCATCAGTAGTCTTCTATCCATGATCAGCTCCCGACTAGTCTTGAACCGTGGTCTCGTAACGCACTCCGTCAGGAACCGGCACGGCCTGCTCGACCGTGGTGCCGTGGTCGCCGGCCGTCACGTGGCTCGCGTCCACGGCGACAAAGGCCGTGTAGTCGGAGACGAGCTGGTGTTGCAGCGCGGTCTGAAGGATCGCCGTCTCGAGTTCACCGTACGGATCCTGCTGCCAGTTCTGCCGATTCGAGAGGTCCGCGATGCGAAGCCGCGCCCAGATCTTGCCGAGGTTCGGATTCGTGTCCTCTGCCGACGGCCGGACGACGTACTGCTCGGTCTCCCCTCCCGCAAGGCCGGTGACCGTGATCGTGGACAGCGGCCCGTCGAACCTGCCGGTGAGGACGATCGGGCGGCCGACGAACAGGTCCGGCAGCCGCGACGGGTAGACGTCCGATACCCGCATGCCGCCCCAGTCGATGCTTAGGTCGGTCATGGCGGGCTGGCTGATGCGAGCGAAAAACGAAGACATGATGTCGCTGCCAGAATCCTGCGGGCCCAGCCACGCAACGGCGCCACGGCCTTCCTGCGCCATGCGCTCGAGCAGGTAACGGTTCACGGAGGAACCGACGCCGAAGCTGAAGATGCGCGACGAGCCGATCCGCTCGTGCACCGCGCCGAGAATCTCGCGCTCGTTACCGATGTAGCCGTCTGTCATGAACGAGACGAATCTGAGCCGAGCGGGATCGTCCGGGAAGTCGAGCGCCGCTTTGATGCCCTCGATCATCATCGTGCCGCCGGTGCTGTTCAGGCTGGCGAGATAGCGGCGCGCCGTCGCGAGGTTCGCGGGTGTCGCGCGCAGCGGCCTCGTGCCGAGCCGGCTGGCGTTCTCGGAAAAGCGGATGATCTGGAACGTGTCCTGCGGCTGCAGGTGAGACAAGGCTGCGGCAACCGCGTCCTTCGCCTGGTCGAGCGGCTGGCCGCTCATCGATCCGGAGCAGTCGAGCACGAAGACCATCTCCATCGCGCGTCTGGGCAGGTTGTCCGGCACCTGCGGTGGATACAGCATCATCGTGAAGTAACCCTCGCCCGACTGCGGATCGCGGTGAGTCAGCACGTTCGAACGAATCTGCTCGCCGGCCACGCGAAATTCGAGGATGAAGTCGCGATTGGGAATGCTTGCTTGCGATGCCAGCGACACCTGCACGGAATCCGGCCTCGTCGCCGACGTCACGATCTGATGCGTCGAGCGCAGGTCCTCGATCTCGACGCCCGCATCGAGGTCGACGCTGATCGAGATGTCATGGCCCGAGCGCTCGTTGGGGCGAAGGTAGGTGACCGCGGTATCGGGTGTCGGCTGGCCGCGGCCAACGGCCTCGATCGGGTCGCTCGAACCCGGCGGGTTGAATCTGGGTCCCACGACGGTCGGGAAGACGAACGAATACCAGCCGTCTTGGTAAGCGAGTGTGTGGAAATAGCGGATGTCGACATCGATGGCGTTGCCGGGCTCGATGTTCGCGACACGCTGTTCGAAAACGTTCGGCCGATGTTGCACGAGCAGGCTGGCCTGATAGCCCTGGCGACGCGCTTCCGCGTAAATCTCTTCGGCTTCTTCCTTCTCACGGAGGATGCCCCGTATGCGGCGGTCGCCGATGATCATCAGGAATTCGCTGACGGCCGATTTCTCCGGCAGCGGAAACATATAGACGGCTTCGATCTTCTCATTGAACGGATTCTCGAAGGTCTGCCGTACATTGACTGACGAGACGTAGCCATCGATGTTGGCCGTCACGGACGTGTGCGTCAGCGGCATCGGCACGCGAATCTCGGCTTCATCGGGCTGCACCGGCAGGTATCCGACCAGCGCGCCGGTGCCGGCCTCGTCGTCCTGCTGGCTTGCCGGGGTCTCGGCGTCGTAGCGCGCGATGACCCAGATCTCCTCACTGGGATCGGTGAGATTCGGCAATGCCTGCGCGACTCCTGCTAAGCCCTGCCAACGCCCCGGGGCGACGCCACCATCCACGTTGACTACCACCGGTGCGTTGGACGAGGCGGCCCCGTTTATGATGCGACTACCCGTGACCATGATCTCCTCGAGCTCTCCGGACCCGTCTGATGCCGTTGGTTCGGGTACCGATGCGCTTTCCATGGTCGAGCAGCCGAACACCAGCAGCGCCGTACCAAGGGCCAGAATAATTACCTTCACGAGCACCATCAGATTCTTCATGGTTGCCTCCCATTGTGATCCTGCATGCCGGCTTCGCGTACGCTGATCGAAGCATCGATGCGCCGGCCATCGCCGTCAGTTACTGTAACGAGTGTAAGTTCGAATTCGGGTTCGCCGCCGTCCACCATCACGTGCACGGTAGCCAGCCGGAAGTGGCCGCTCGGCAGATCGTCGGCAAGCGTGTAGTCCGCGACGACGATGCGCTCGGCGTTGCCGCCGTCTACTGCATCGCGGTCGTAGTAGGGTGCGTCGCCGAAGGCGTCGCTGTCGCCGTTCTCGACGCCGACAATCGTCGTGAATCCGTTCGCGTCCCGGATTTCGAACTGCCACGCGGCGACCGGCTGGTCCGTCTCGATCCAGATCTCCAGTGCCTGGAAGCGCGGTGCGGCATTGGCACCGGCGACCAGTAACAACATTAGAACGGCGAGCCGCTTCACGACGCGTCCTCGTTCAACGACACGATCCGCATCGCGAAGGCGTCGAGATCGTCCTGGCTGTACGCGTCGTCGTCGCGTGCGACAGTGAACACGTCAGCGATGTCGATCTGTCCGGAGCGATCGTGATCGGCGTATAGCGTACGCGGACTGCGCATGTCGCCGATTACGATGACCGCCGCAACGACGCTCGCGGCAATCGCCGCCCAGCGGGTTATCCGATGCTTGCGAACCGGTCTGGCTGCTTTTCGGGACTTGAACGTCCGGCGCGCACGCGCGGCGATCTTTCGATCGACCCGTGACGTGATCAGGGTGAGGTCTTCTTCCCGCAAAGCTTCGACGAGTTCGTCGGGCAGCTCGGGTAACTCGTCACTGTTGATCGGCGGCTCCATGTGCATATAGCGTGGCAGCCGCCAAAAAGGTTCATTTTTCGAAAAACGCCTTTAATTTCGGCGAGTTGCGGAGTTGGGTGACGGCTGCATGCAGGCGCGACTTGACCGTTCCCGGAGGCACGTCCAGCGCCTCCGCGATCTCGTTGAGCGACATCCCGTGCACGAAGCGCAGTATCGCCGCCTCACGGCGATCGACCGGAAGTTCCCGCAGTACGCGCTGCACGTCGTTGGCCGTGTCTACGCCGGGGGCTTCGAGGTTTTCGGGATCGGCGTCGGCCGCAAGTGCCTTGCCTCGGCGCCATTCGCTGATGGCGAAATTGCGGGCTACCGGGTACAGCAAAGTGGTCAGCTTGGCTGTGAGCGTCAGCCCTTTCCCGGCCGGCGGAAACTGCTTGAGCAGCCACGTGAAGGTTTCCTGCAGCGTGTCGAGCGCGATGGCGTTGTCACCGACGGTACCGAGCGCCACTCTCACCACGAAATCCTTGTGCCGGGCGTAGAGCGCGCCGAACGCCGCCTCCGCCGACCGGGCATCGCCGGTATTGCAGATATCGACGAGGTCGATATCGCTCTGCATGTCGAGATTCGCGACCATCGCTGCCCAGTGTACCCGCAGCAAAGCGATTGCGAGCCGCTGGTGTTGCTGCCAGGCTCAAGCGATGCAGGGCCTCGACGAACTACGGATCGTACTCGACCCGATCGGTCAGGCCGGGATCGCCGTGGCGTTGATGCTGGTGATTTTCAGCGTTGCGCTGGGCCTGCGCGTCAGCGACTTCGGGCTGCTGAAAACGCAGCCACTGACTTACGTCGGTGGAGTGCTGACCCAGATCGTCGGCCTGCCGCTGCTTACTTTCCTCATCGTGATCGTCATCGACGTACCCGCGTCAATCGCGCTCGGGATGATCGTCGTCGCCTGCTGCCCCGGCGGTGCGGTTTCCAACTTGCTGACTTTTCTCGCAAGAGGCAACGTCGCGTACTCCGTGGCGCTTACGGCGACCTCCAGTGTACTCGCGGCCGTATTGACGCCGGCGTCGATCCTGTTCTGGTCGCATCTCCATGCGCCGACGGCTGCGCTCATTGAGACACTCGACATCAGCCCGTGGGTGTTTCTTGGTCAGACGATGCTGCTGCTCGGATTGCCGCTGCTTACTGGCATGCTGCTAGCGGCACGCGTTCCGGACGTCGCCGAGCGACTGCGCAAGCGCACGGCGCTGCTCGGCTCGCTGACGCTCGCCGCCGTTATCGTCTACGGCGCCGTGTATTTCTTTCCGCTGTTTGGCTGGGCTTTGCCCTTGCTTCTGGGTATCGCCGTCGTGCACAACGCGCTGGCGTTTCTGCTCGGCGCCGGAGTGGGGTTTGCAATGCGCGCCGACGGGCCGATACGACGTGCGCTGACGATGGAGGTCGGTATCCAGAACTCCGGTCTGGCAATCGTGATACTCATCGCCCAATTGGAAGGCGTTGGTGGCGCCGCCGCGATGGCCGCGGTCTGGGGCGTCTGGCATCTGATCGCAGGCGCGCTTATCGTGTTCGGATTGCGGGCTATCGATCGGCGGTGACATGACGCTGGACACCAAAATTTCGGGCGGGACGATCCACGACGGCAACGGCGGTGAGGCGTATACCGCCGACATCGGCATACGCGACGGACGGATCGTCGAGATCGGTAGCTGCGGCGCGGCGCAAACGACGCTCGATGCCTCCGGTGCCATCATTACGCCGGGCTTCATCGATCTGCACACTCACTACGACGGCCAGATCAGTTGGGACGAGGAGCTTAAGCCGTCGGTCAATTTCGGCGTGACCACCGCCGTGCTCGGCAACTGCGGCGTCGGCTTCGCGCCCGTGAGGCCGACCGACCACGATCGCCTTGTCCGCCTCATGGAGGGCGTCGAGGACATTCCCGGCACGGCGCTGCACGAGGGTATCTCCTGGGGCTGGGAGTCGTTCCCCGAATACCTCGACCACATCGACGCGAAACCGCACTCGATCGATTTCGCCGTCATGGCGGTACACGATCCGATCCGCGTCTACGTCATGGGCGAGCGCGCATCCTGCAACGAGCCTGCGACCGAAGACGACATTCGCGCGATGCGCGACATCGTGGCCGAGGCCATGGAGGCAGGCGCGGCCGGCTTCTCGACCGGGCGCAGCGACGTGCATCGCACGGCGGACGGAGACTGGACACCGTCCTCGGAAGCGACCGCCGGTGAACTGGCAGGTATTGCCTCCGCGCTCAAAGGACGCTCGCGGGGAGTGCTGCAGGCCGTCAACGACTTCAATCTGGAACGCGAAGGCGATCAGTTCGATGCGGAATTCGCCGTGTTGGAAGCGTTCGCGAGGGCCGGCGGCCGGCCGTGTTCGATCTCGCTGATGCAGCGCGACTTCGCTCCGGACCAGTGGCGCCGAATCCTCTCGGAGACCGAGCGCCTGAACGCCGACGGCATCGACTTCCGGGTGCAGGTGGCCCCACGCGCGATCGGCGTCTTCAGCGGTCTGGACTGCACGTTTCATCCGATACTCGCGCAACCTTCCTATCTCGCCATCAAGGACAAGCCGCTCGACGAGCGAGCGGCGATCATGCGCGATCCGGAATTCAAGGCGCGCTGCCTGGCCGAAACCCCTATCAAGCTGTCGGGTGAAGGCTCGTCGGTGCCACCGATCGTCGACCGTGTCATCAGCGAGATCGACACGCTGGCGTTCAAGCTGTTCCGACTCGGCGAGAACCCAGACTACGAGCAGGGGCAGGAACAGTCACTCGGCGCCGAGGCCATGCGTGACGGCGTGCCGATCATGGACAGGCTCTACGACGTCTGTCTCGAACTCGACGGCCGGCAGCTCATCTACTTCCCGATCTACAACTACACCGAATTCTCCTACGACAACGTGCACACGATGCTCACGCATCCCAACGCACTCGTTGGGCTTTCAGATGGCGGCGCGCACGTCGGCACAATCTGCGACGCCAGCTTCCCCGCCTATCTGCTAACGCACTGGACGCGTGACCGCGAGCGCGGCCGGATCGATCTCGCCCGCGCCGTGCAGATGTTGACCGCGGACGCGGGTGACTATCTCGGGCTCGAAGATCGTGGACGAATTGCGGTCGGACAACGCGCCGACATCAATGTGATCGACTACGCCGGGCTGTCACTGAACGCGCCGCACATGGTTCAGGACTTACCGGCCGGCGGTCAGCGCCTGCTGCAGGACGCCAATGGCTTCATTGCCACGCTCGTCGCCGGTGAACAGGTGATTGCGTCGGATTCGCTGACCGGGGCAAGGCCGGGCAGGCTGGTTCGGTTCTAAACCTTCGCTCCGCAAGTCCGAACGTACTCGGGCTCCTTCAGGGTCACGGCTATCCTCCGTGCTGATTCGACTAAACTGTCTGATAGCGGCACGGGCTGACAAAGCCCGGCCGAAATTCGTCTGGCAGGTATGACCATGCGATCCATCATTGCGATCATGCTGTTGCTCATCAGCGCCTTGCTGAGTCTCGGCTTACTCGGTCTGGTCCTCGCATTCCTGGCGAACGTGGCGGAGCTCGTCGCTGACGGCGAGTGGTCAAGGCTGAGCAAGGGCGTCCTAATAACCATCGTCGTCGGCGTACTCTCTTGGTTCTCGTCGAACGCGGCTTGGCGCAGACGGGCCGACCTTCCGTCCATCGAAAGTGCGTTGACGTTGGTGTTCTCTCGCCGGCCGCACCTGCCATTGACCGTATTCCTCGGCATGGCCGCTGCGGCGCTAGTCGTTGCCGCGCTCATTGTTGCGTTCGCCGTGAACACGATCGAGTTGCCCGCGTATGCGCCCTCGATTCCCCTCCCCTGGGACCCGACACACACAGCAGAGAAGTATTTGTTCCTCGGCGTGCTGGCGGCGGTGGGTGCCTATTGGGTTTACCGCACGGGACGGCCAGCAATCAGCGTCGCCATGATTCCTGCTCTGATGCTGACGTTGGCCGTTCCGGTCGGCGCGGCCGGCTACGAGAGCGTCGCAAATCGCTGGAGCTATACGTCCTGGTACGCGAGCAGCAGCGAAATGGCCAGGTTGAAACGCGATCGGTATGTCTACATGCAGGACCGCAGAGCTGATTCGGGATCTGTCTTGATGGTACGACCCGACGTCCTTGAGGGGCTTCAGTATCTTCGGGCAACCGGGGCGCGCGGGGACTGGAGCGGGTTGGAGGAGTTGGAGTCCGAAGCCGACGTCCGAAAGTCCGCCGGCCGGGTGTTGTTGTTCCTATTCGCAGGCCTGACCGGCGGCGCCGGTTGGTTGCTTCGCAAGGACTGGACGGATCGGAGGGGTTCGGAGCCGGGAGGAGCGACACCGCCGGAACAACCGTAACGGCCCGCTTAACCGACCTACCTGGTCGAAACGAGTTCTCGGCGCAGTTCCTCGGCAAGCACTTCCGTGAATTCGACGATCCGCTCCGACTCGATGTGCGAGCCGTCTACGCTGACGTAGCCCTGCATGGCCGGTACGTCATCCGAATGGATGAAGCCGGCGTTCAGGTTGTTCTCCATGTCGTTCCAGTAGCGTGCGCGCGGATACATCACGCCCTCGAGCGCGCTGACCTGCTCACCGGATGGCAGTCGCAGAAAGATGACCTCGCTGCCTTTGCCGCGCAGAGCCTGGACGAGCACCCGGAACAGGTTGAGCGTTGCGAGCCACTCGTCGCGCTCGTACGGCGCCGAGTGTTCGAGATAGAGTTGCATCATGCCGATCTCGTCGGCCTCGACCGGCATCTTTGCGTAGTCCATCAGCACGACCCGATTTGCTAACGTCGTCTTCTGATCTCGCTCGGGGAATCCCCCCTCGGAAATGAGTGAGGGGATGACGCGCGTCAGCCGGGCGTCGCCCGACAGAAGCGCGAGGCGCCCCTGGAACCAGAGTCGCAGCGACTGCTCGATCTGTTCGGAGCGCTGTTGCCCCAGATAGTAGTCGAGCCACTCACGCTGCCGGCCGTTGTCGACGCGCGGTTGTAATCGATTGAACGTGAAGGGCGGCGCGACCGAGTACAGGATCGTGCCCCGAAAGCGCGGGTCCACGGCGAGGTTCTCGAGCATGACGAGGGCCGACGTGCCCTCGACTGACAGCTGCACGACCGGCCTGCCGAGCTCCGCGCTTAGCGTGTCTACGTCGATCGCGCGCTGAGCTCTCGACGCGCCGAGGATCACGATCGCGTTCTCGTCGAGACCATTCAGACGGTGTCGCTGGTCCGCCCAGAGCGATCGGTTGTCCTGGTACTCGGGGCCCAGATCGGCGCCGCGAAGCATCAGCTCCCAGCCGCCGACGACGACCAGAGTCAATACGACCGCCAGAGCCCAGACGTACGCCCAGGGAGGCGACTCAGAACTCGAAGTAGATGAAGTCACGTTCCTCTCCAGGAGAAAGCAGTATCGCGATCAGCATCGCCGCGAGGATCATGCCGATCGCAGGCCAGGGCAGGCTCTTCAGCATCGAGCCGAACTCGCGGTTGCGCATGAACCAGTGAGTGCCGAGCAGCGCGCCGATCACACCGAGGACGGTCAGCACCTGACTCAGGTCGATGACCCCGAGTCCCGACGCGGGCATGAGCATGACGCTCAGCAGTCCCGTCGCCGCGTCCAAGCTCTCCGCGCGGAAGAACACCCACGTCAGGCAAACCAGAGCGAAGGTCAGCAAGCCGAGCAGAACGCGCGCGAAGCCGGTCTTGAAGAATTCGACGCCGCCGAACAACCGGTGTGCCAGTCGCTCGAGGACCAGCAGCAGCCCGTGCAGGCCGCCCCAGATCACGAACAGCCACGACGCACCGTGCCAGAGTCCGCCGAGCAGCATGGTGACGGCGAGGTTCACATAGGTGCGGACGCGACCGATACGGTTGCCGCCGAGCGAGATATAGAGGTAGTCACGGAGCCATGCCGACAGTGTCACGTGCCAGCGGCGCCAGAAGTCCGAGAAGCCGATAGCGGCGTACGGCGACAGGAAATTCCACGGCACCCGGAAGCCGAGGCAACGGGCGAGGCCGACTGCGATGACCGAGTAGCCGTTGAAGTCGAAGAAGATCTGGCCCGCGAATGCAAGCGTGCCGATCCAGGCGTCGATCGTGCTCGCATCGCTCGCGGCGCCGTAGACGTCCTCGACAACCGGCGCCAGCAGCCCGTCGGCAAGTACGACCTTTTCGAACATGCCGACGACGATCAGTGCGATGCCCCAGCCGAAGTCGGCAACCCGATCCTTGTTGTCCTCGAGGAGCTGCGTCATGAAGTAGCCGGCACGCAGAATGGGGCCGGCCACGAGCTGCGGGAAGAACGATACGTAGAGGGCGAAGTCGAGCATCGAATCGGCGGGTTTGATATTCCGCCGGTACACGTCGATGCTGTAGGACATCGACTGGAAGGTGTAGAAGCTGATGCCGAGCGGCAGGATGATGCTGCCGGCAGACACACCATAGTCGATGCCGGCCATGCTCAGCAGCACCGCGAAGTTCTCTTCGAGGAAGCTGCCGTATTTGAAGTAGCCGAGCAGGCCTAAGTTGACGACGATCGACAGGATCAGCCAAAGCCGTCGTCTACCGCCTTCGGACTCCGTCATCCGCTTCGCCGCGAACCAGTCCGTCATCGTGGAGATCCACAGCAATAGTACGAACGGCGGATTCCAGGCGGCGTAGAAGATGTAGCTCGCCAGCAGCAGATTGGTTTTCTTGACGTGCCACTGCAGCGGCAGGGAATGCAGCCCCAGAACGACCGCAAAGAAGATCAGAAAAGTTAGGGAGTTAAACGCCAAGGATTATCCCGGATGCTCTACCCTGCGATAGTCCCCGCGATAGAAGAGCAGTGGCTCACCGTCGTCGAACAGGTGGTTCTCGATCTCGCCGACGATGATGTAGTGATCGCCGCCTTCGTAGATGTCGGCAGTGCGGCAGTCGAATCTCGCCAACACGTCAGGCAACAATGGAACGCCCGTCTCGGAAAAGTCGTAGGCGATGTTGTCGTAGCGCGAATGATCCGTTTGAGCGAAATGCTCGGCGAGGAACTCCTGTTCGGCGGTGAGTACGTGGATTGCGAAGTGCGTCGCGTCCAGATAGGCCTGCAGTGAGTTGGATATCTTCGCGATGTTCCACAGCACGAGCGGCGGCTCCAGCGAGACGGAGCTGAAGCTGTTGGCGGTTATGCCGTAAGGATTCCCAGCCGCGTCCGAGCAGGTGACGACCGTTACGCCTGTGGCGAACCGGCCGAGGCATTGCCGGAGCTGTTTCATCGATTAAGGGGTCGCTGACTACGGGAGGCCCGGAGTTTGTATAGTATGCGAACCCGATGTCAACCGAGCAGGCCTCGGCCAGCGGTGTGATTCTGGTCTGCTCGAGCCCGGTCAGCGTCCGGTCGAGCAAGGCCACGGCCTCTATCGAGCCAAGGAGTAGCGACAATGCGAGTAGCTGTGTTTGGTGGTACCGGTTTTGTGGGCAACTATATCGTCGACGCGCTTCACGGCGCCGGCTTCGAGACTTCGCTGCTGTCCCGCGACGGTGGCGATACTAGTGCGCAGTCGCGTCGGGTAGCCGGCACGATCGACGACGAGGTTGCCATTCGGAAGACGCTCGAAGGCTGCGATGCCGTTATGTACCTGATCGGCATACTGCGCGCCTTCCCCAGGAAGGGCATTACTTTCGAGGCCACCCAATATGACGGCGTGGTGCGAGTAGCCGACGCCGCGCGCGAGCTCGGCATCACTCGGTTCGTGCTCATGAGCGCCAATGGCGTCGAGGCACGGCGCACCCCGTACCAGGTCACGAAGTACGACGCCGAGCGTTACGTAGCAGAAGCCGGTTTCGACCTGACCGTCCTGAGGCCGTCAGTTGTCTTTGGCGATCCGCGCGGGCGCATGGAGTTCGCGACGCAGCTGTATCGCGACATGGTACGTCCGCCGATCCCCGCCGTAGGTTTTCACACGGGCTGGCGACCATCGGCCGGAGTCATCCGTATGTCGCCCGTGCACGTCGAGGACGTGGCGGACGCATTTGTCGAGGCACTCAGGAATCCGGAGACGATCGGCCAAACGTACGAACTCGGCGGACCCGAGGCGGTCTCGTGGAATGACATGATTCGCCGGATTGCGGCCGCGGCCGGCCGGCGCAAGCTGTTGATTGCGATGCCGACAGCGCTCATGCGGGTCGGTGCGACACTGTTTGACTGGCTGCCGTTCTACCCGGTTACCCGCGACCAGCTGACGATGCTCGAGCTGGGCAACGAATGCAGTCCGCAGCCGATCCGAGATCTCATCGGCCGCGACCCGCGCGCCTTCGACGAGACGTCGCTCAGCTACCTGTCGAGCTGACGTCTGCCGGGCGAAACGTCCGGAAACAAATGCACACACCGTTGAAACCGAACCGGCGTCGGTCGCTGCTACCGTCTCTCCGCAACATCACTATCAATCCTGGAGATACGACATGAAACGTTCGATCCTGAAGTCCCTGACGCTGGTTGTCGCCGCGCAGTTCGCGCTTATCGCCGGAATGGCTACGGCCGGCCACCACGCTGCGGATGAACAGAAAGCCGCTGACATCGTCGACACTGCTGTCGCCGCCGGTCAGTTCGAGACGCTCGCCGCTGCCCTGACCGCTGCCGGTCTCGTGGACACCCTGAAGGGTGACGGCCCGTTCACGGTATTTGCGCCGACGGACGAGGCATTTGCCCAGCTGCCCGAGGGCACGGTCGAGATGCTGCTCCTGCCGGAGAATCGCGACCAGTTGATCGCCGTACTCACATATCATGTCGTACCGGGCGCCGTGTCGGCCGCTGACGTTGTTGGCCTCGATTCGGCCACCACGGTCAATGGCGAAGACATCGCGATCGCCTTCGAGGACGGCACCGTCAGCATCGACAACGCAACCGTCATCGCTGCAGACATCGAAGCCAGCAACGGCATCATTCACGTGATCGACAGCGTGATCCTGCCTAACGGCTCTTAAGAAACCCAACGCCGGGCACAGGGACGTGCCCATAATCTTTTGGGGAGATCGTAATGAAGAGACTGCTTGCCCTGCTGATACTCATATCGGGACCTGCAATGGCTTTGGAACAACCTGACTATACCGTCATCGAGACGAGCGACGGGTTCGAGATCCGCCACTACGAGCCGTACATCGTCGCGGAGGTGACCGTCGATGGCTCAATGCGTCAGTCGGGCAACTCGGCGTTCCGGATACTCGCCGGCTACATCTTCGGCAATAACCGATCGAACACCGAAATGAACATGACGGCTCCAGTGGAAACACAGGAAGTGGGCGAGCGCATGAACATGACGGCGCCGGTCGAGTCGGTGAGCACGGGAGAGGGCGAATACATCTACTCCTTCGTCATGGAGAGACGCTACACGATGGAGACGCTGCCCGAGCGACCCGCGCATTCGGCTCCGCGAAGTGCCCGCCAGAACGATGGCCGTTCGTAGCTTCACTGGGCTATGGACTGACGGCAACTACGAGCGCAACGAGTCGGAGCTCCTGGAGTTCGTCGGGGAGCGAAACCTCGAGGTCGTGGGTAACCCGGTCTTCGCCCGCTACGACGGCCCGATGACCCCGTTCTTCATGCGCCGGAACGAGGTGATGGTTCAGATCGCTGACTTCGATGCGGGTCTGAACGAGGGTTCAGTTGCCGACGCTCAGAGACGGTGACTCACGCCAGCCGAGACGTTCGAGCAGGAAGCTACGAAATGCCTCTTCGGAATCCGGATCGACGACGTTGATCCCGGTGACGCCGGTTAGCTTCTTCACCAGCGCGATTCCAGCGGACGTATTCGTTGCCGGTCCGGCGACGAGATCCGGCTGCAGGCCGAATGCCGTTTGCACGCCGACGACAGAATAGGGATCGGACGCGCAGAGGATCGTGCATCGAACATTTTCGCCGAGTTCATCGATCGCTGCCCCTCCGTTGTAGGGTTCCAGCGGCGATGCACCGGCTTCGACGACGACCACGTCCGCGCCACGCGACTGTATGTGCGACAGCAGTGGCCGAATGGCGCTCCGAAATTCATCCTCCGGAGTGACCGTCGACGGCAGGCCCGCGTCGACGAAGTCGTACACCGCGACTGCACCAGAGGCCTTGAACCCGAGTATGTCGCGATAGCGTCCCGCGCCAGTGAGCTTCGCACCGATCACGTGGAAGCCGGCCTCTGAGAGAACTTTGCAGGCCAGCTTGCCCGAGGTCGTCTTACCGGCGGACATCGACGTTCCGACAAGCAGTATTGTCGGTGTCGCGAACTCACGCTCTTCTTCGTTCAGCGCAAAGTCCTGCATGCGCACCTTTTCGCCGTGCCTGACGACGTGGCCGCGGTATTCGAGCGCAACCGTAATGCCGGTAAGGTACTGTGACAGCGACGTAAATCGGCCGATGAGGCCGGCATTCGTCATCGCATCCATGCGGCCGTCCTCTACGGCGCGCCAGCTTCCGACACCTTCCAGTGTCGCCTCGCGTTCACCCAGCACTCCGACCAGCATGTCCCCGGGGTCGATTGGCACCATATCCCCCCGCGTATCCTCTATTCGATATAGCACCGAGGGTTCGCCGGCGATCTCGCATTCGACGTAATCGCCCGTCTCCCAGGCACTCTTCGGCAGCGCCTCGACTGCATACGGCGCACGATCGAGGTCGGAGATTCGTGCGACTGATCCGAAGACCTTCACGATGCACGTCCAACGGGTTCGGACATCAGCAGCATCGCGAGCAGAGCGACACGTTCCAGCGTCTTGTCGATATTGAGATGCTCGTGCACGGCATGCGCGCCATCGCCCACGGCGCCGAGACCGTCCAGGGTCGCGGTGTACTGGCTCGTCGTGTTGCCATCGGAACCGCCGCCAGCCTGCGCGTCCTCGAGATCGAGGCCGAGCGACCGGCCGATGTCTCGTGCATGTAACCAGAGTTCCTGATTCCTCGGCGTTACTTCCATGGCCGGCCGGCCAATTAGGCCTTCGATGTGCAGGCGTACGCCTGGCGTCACTGGTTCGAGTGAGCGAATCGCTTTTTCTATGCGCTCGCCGTCGGCGATCGTGGGTACGCGCACGTCCGCGACAGCTTCGCTGTGCGGGGCGATCACGTTGGCGTGGATACCACCGTCAATCGTGCCGACGTTGACCGTGACGCCGCGCTCGGGATCGTTCAGTGCGAACAGCTTCTGGATGATGTGTGAGAGTTCGAGGATCGCGCTCGCGCCGCTCTCCGGATCGAGCCCGGCATGCGCGGCCTTGCCGAACACCGTAATGGTGAAGCGGCCGATGCCCTTGCGGCTGGTCTTGACGTGGCCGAGTTCGCCCATCGCCGGCTCGAGTACGAACGCCCGCTCCGCGCGGCGCGCCAGCATGCGTACATAGTTCGTCGACGTCCGGCTGCCGATCTCCTCGTCGGAATTGACGAAGATCACTGGTGTCAGCGGCGGTTCGAGGCCGAGTTCGTCGAGGATGCGCAACGCCAGTACGATCTGCGCGAGTCCTCCCTTCATGTCGAAAACGCCCGGGCCGTGCATCGTGTTGCCGTTGACTCGGAAGGGCCGTTCAGCAAGGGTGCCGACCGGCCATACGGTGTCGTAGTGGCCCAGCAGGAGTTGGATCGGCTCTCCCCGACTACGCGTGGCGGGGCGTGCGTACACGTGACGGTACTCCCCATCGGGACCGGTGTCGCGCACACGGTAGCCTACGTCCTGCAGTGCGTTCTCGAAGATGCGCCGCGCCGTGACGTGGACGTACGGTTCGGTAGACGGCGATTCGGCTTCGACCAGGTTCCTTACGAGGTCGGTCAGGGCGTCGCGCTGCGCCATCGCGCGGCCGAGTACCTGCTCCGCAATCGCTGCCATTGCATCCTCACTTCTTCATGTCAGCCGGGAAGGGGAAGGCATTCGAACGGTCCACCTCGGCAAATCGCCCCGGCGACAGATATACGAACAGCGGTGAATCGTGGACGAGCTGCTGGTCGTCGTACTCCGACGAGCGGATGAAGTCGGGCTCGGCGCAGGCTGCGACGATCTCGCCCGTGATGAGGCAGTTGTCACCGAAGTCGTCGAAAGTCTTGTAGTGCCGGCACTCGAAGTAGAGATAGGCGTCGTCGATGAAGACGCCGTCGATCTTGCTTGCCGGGAACGTCGTGAAGTAATCCAGTACGGGCTTCTCGCCGTCTTCCTGGCGAGCAGATGCGGCGAGGCTGGTGAAAAGCACCTGCGACGGTTTCGGATAGCTGACCGTGAATTCGCCGGTCCGCAGGATGTTCCTGCAGGTCGAGTGAGTGGGTGCGCAAACGAAGCCGAAATAGTTCTGCCAGCCGAGTGGCGTCACCATGTGTTTCGGCGCCAGGTCCGGTGATCCGTCCTCGTCCTGGGTGCCTATCAGGACCAGCGGCGCGACGGTGAAAAAGCGATCCCAGACCGGTGTCTCGGTCTCGATCTCGACCAAACGGTTCTCGCTCGATTCCGTGTGCACGACAACACCTCGAATATTGCCTACATTATTGAAATTACGACCGTTAGGGCCGGTTTTGAATAGGTAGTTGCCGTGTTTGGGCTGCACCAATCGGCCCGGGCCGCTGCACGCTTGCGACAGGCGTCGCAGCGTACTGTTTCTGCCCGTGATGGGCTCGATTACGGGCACTCGAATCAGCCTGTTCTCAAGGCTGCGGTGCTGCATGAATTGAAGACTGTCGAACCGTGTTAACGGAGTCGTGGCGATGCCACGGTTCGACAGGCGTTTACCCGGACCTAATCCTGCCAGGGAGTGGCTCGGATGCGATAGACGTCAATCCAGGTGTCGCCTCCGTCCTGGGAAAACTGCATGGCCCAGTTCCAGCCTTCGTCGTCGGGCGGGAAGAAGATGATACGGCGTGGCGGGTCCTGAACCGGTGACAGGATATCCATCATGATCCGGTCTTCGTCGTCGAGCTTCGCACTGATGTGCATGAGCCCATTCTGCGCTCTTGCCGCCCAGACGATCTCCCAGCTCTCGGTGTCCGGATTCCACGTGCGGAGATTGGTGCCGAAGCCACCGCCGTTCGGATGCCAGAAATCCTGAATTGCCGTGCCGTCCCCTACGCAGGCAAAGATCCAGCGCGCGCCGCCGCCCGGGCTCCAGCCAGAGCCGTCTTGTGCGAGTTGCTCATCCTCGATCTTCCAGTCGCCGATATAGCGACCGAATTGAGAAACCGGCCCCTCCATGCAGGCGGATGGGTCGCTCGAGCCCGGCATTTCGACCGTGCCAAGTCCCAGCAGCAGCGTCAGATAAAGCGTGTACATGCGTTTCCCCTTTAGTCAGGCACCGGCGGCGGCCCTGGTGGCAGCTGCGGCACCCATTCCCGACCCTCCAGGTCGCGCTCGAATTGCAATTTCACCGCTGCGATGTTCTCCGGCGATGTGTACAGATCGATCATCGTCATGGCGATCGCTTTCGATGCCTGATTCATGCCCTTGTGGCCGATCGACATGCCGCTCGACGCGACGACGCCCCATGAGTGCCAGGGGATATCCTGCGGCGCGGTGACGACGCCGAACTCCAGCGTCGGCCGGACCCAGCTTACGTCTGCCGTATCGGTCGAACCCCCGGATATCTCGGTAGCTTCGAGATCCAGCGGCCGCGTGCGGCCTTCGACTCCAACCGTGGGCACCCCCATCGCCTCTTGCAGCTCACGAGCGAATTGCTGTTCTTCGTCGCTGTATTCGATCGTACCGAGGCTATCGAGATTGACATGGACGAGCCTGGCAAGTTCCCTGTTCTGGATCATGTTGTAGTTGCCAGCGACGAGCCGCGCGCTGGCTTCGACGTTGGCCGCGGTCGCGGCGCCGTCGGCCATGGTCCGCATGCGCTCGACCATGGCGAGCACACTGTCCATATCGTTGTCACGAATCCACACCGAGGCACTGGCCGATTCGGGGACGACATTCGGTGCGCCACCGCCGTCGACGACTGCGTAGTGGATTCGGACGGTAGGACGCACGTGTTCCCGCCAGAGGTTGAGGGCGTGCATGAACAGTTCGAGGCCGTCGAGCGCGCTGCGGCCATTCCATGGGTCGTAAGCCGCATGAGCCGCTTCGCCGTGAAATTCGACCATCATCTCGATGATCGCCTGCGAACCGGCTACATCGATCCACGTTTCGAACGAGGGATGCCAGGAAAGAACGGCGTCAACATCATCGAATAATCCGGCGCGCGCCATGTAAGTCTTACCGCCAATGGCCTCCTCGGCCGGCGTCCCGTAGAAGCGTACCGTGCCCTGAATGTCGCCGGCCTCGATGCGCTCCTTGATTGCCGTCGCGGCTGCGAGACTCGCAACCCCGAACAGGTTGTGGCCGCAGCCGTGGCCGGGCGCACCCTGGACGACCGGGTCGCGGGCCGTCGAGGCAGACTGCGAGAGACGTGGCAGCGCGTCGAATTCACCGAGCACGCCTATGATCGGCTGGCCTTCACCGTAGCTCGCGATGAAGGCGGTGGGCATCCCGGCCACGCCGCGAGTCACGTCGAAGCCCTGCGACTCCGCGTAGTCGGCGAGCACGCTGGAAGACTCGTGCTCGTGCAACGCGATCTCAGCATGTGCCCAAATGGCATCGCTCATGCGCGTCATCTCGGCGTACTGGGCGTCGACCGAGTCGACGACGAGCGCCTTGAGATCGTCGTCGGCAACCGCGGCGTTGGCGGCCAGCAGCATGAGAACGATGGTGCTTGGTATCGCGGTGCCCATGTTTCGGCCCCTTGGAATGATTCCTGGCAGGTCGAAGTGTATACCGGCGCCTCGAACCAGGCGTCAACCCGGGAGGATGGAACGGCTGGCGCCTGTGATATCGTTCGACGCTCCACTGGACGGGGCTCGGAATCGCCGTACATGACTGGCGTCAGCAATGCCGATACACGCACGGTCGACGAACTGATCGCCGATTACCAGGCCGGATACTCGCTCGAGCAGCGTTTCTACACCGATCCCGACGTCTATGAGCTCGAATTAGAGCGCGTTGTTTGCCGCAACTGGATTCTTGCCGGACACGTTTCCGAACTCGTGAACCCCGGCGACTTCAAAGTGTTGTCTGTTGGCCGTGAGTCGGCGCTCATCGTGCGTGGCGACGACGGGAATCTCCGCGCATTCGCCAACGTCTGCAGACATCGCGGTTCGCTGGTCTGCCTCGAGTCCGAGGGCAACGCACGCCGCTTCGCGTGCCCGTATCACGGCTGGACGTACGATACGGAAGGCGCGCTCGTTGCGGCACGGGATCTGCCGGAGTCCGTCGATAGAGCCGACTTCGGGCTGCGGACGGTGTCCTGTGAGGTCGTCCACGGCCTGGTGCTCATCGCATTCTGCGAGGATCCGCCGGCACTCGAGCGCTGCCGCGAGGAACTCGCCGCGCCAATGGCAATGTTCGACTTCGAGAATCTCAAGGTCGCGGCCGTTCGAGACTATCCGATCGCTGCTAATTGGAAGCTCGCAATCGAGAACTATCAGGAGTGCTACCACTGCGCGACGGCTCATCCCGAGTACGCTGCCATGCACACGCTGATGCTGGACCGGAAGAAGCGGCCGCGTTTGCAGGAGGCGATGCGCGCTCGGATGCCGGCATGCGGCGTCGACGACTACTGCATAGATCGACTGGACACCTTCGCCCCGCCGGGTGAGATCGGTTTCGGCTACGACCGGCATGCCTTGTTCGAGGGCTACCTGAACGGCAGCCGCGAGGGTAAGCCGGTCGCGCCGCTGCTCGGTAGCTTCAGCGACTACGATGGCGGCGCCTCGGATTTCTCCTTCGGCGGCTTCTCGTTCCTGCTCGCCTACAGCGACCACGTCGTCGCCTATGTCTTCACGCCGGTCGATCACGGCAGTGCGCTGTGTCGGGTCTACTGGCTGGTCCGCAGTGACGCCGAGGCCGGCTGCGACTACGATGTGGATCAGATCACCTGGCTCTGGGACGTGACGACGAAAGCGGACCTGGAGATCATCCAGAACAACGCGCGGGGCATCGCGTCCCGCTACTACACGCCGGGACCCTTTAGCGGTATGGAAAGCGCTGAACAAAACTGGGTGTCGTGGGTCCTCGGGGAGCTCGCGCGCCCATGAGCCGAACACGCGATGTCGTCGTCGTCGGCGCAGGCCACAACGGTCTGACGACAGCCGCATTTCTGGCCCGCGCAGGCCTGGACGTCGTCTGCGTCGAGAAGAACGACTACATCGGCGGCGCGACGGTCAGCCGAGAGCTGCACAAGGACTGGATCTATTCCAACTGCTCCTATGTCTGCAGTCTGCTGCGTCCAGAGATCTATCGAGCGCTGGAGTTGCATCGTCACGGCTTGCAGGTGACGCCTTACGGCGGCTCACTCACGTTCATGGAGAACGGCGATTACTACGGATCGTATTACGATCCGGAGGTGGCTTACCGTGAGATGGCGCGCTTTTCGCGCCGTGATGCCGACGCTTACAAAGCCTATTCGGCGGACACGCTTCGGCAGTGCCGGTTCATCCGCGACTTTCTGCTGAAGACCGCGCCCGATCCGACCTCGGTTCGGCTCGGAGACATTCGCGGGCTCATCGATATCGGCCGCAAGTTTCTCGAGATGGGTGAGGACCGGATGTACGAGACGATCCGGTTCTGGACGATGAGCGTCGCCGAGTACCTGGATGAATATTTCGAAACCGACGTCATCAAGGCCTCAATGTCGGGTAGCGGCATCATCGGTACGGCGCTCGGCATTCATTCGCCCGGCACGGCATATGTTCTGCTGCACCACAAAATGGGCGACGTCGACGGCAATGTGGGCACCTGGGGATTTGCACGCGGCGGCATGGGCGCAGTCTCGAAAGCGATCGCTGGTGCTTTCGAGGCGGCGGGCGGAGAACTCAGGACCGAAGCCGGCGTCGACAAGATCATCGTCCAGCAGGGCAAGGTGCAGGGCGTTGGGCTCGAGAACGGCGAGGAGATCCGCGCGCGCATGGTCGTGTCGGCAATGGACGTGAAGCGAACGTTTCTCGACTGTATGGATGTTGGCGATCTGCCGGGCGAATTCCGGAATCGTGTGCGGAATTTCAAGATCCGCGGCTCGTCCGGCAAGCTGAACATCGCACTCGACGGTCTTCCCGAATTTCCGGCACTGCCGCCCGGCAGTACGCTGATGCACAGCGACATGCACTTCATCGACTCCATGGCGCGCATGGAGCGTGCCTACGACGACTGGAAGGCAGGTACGTGGTCGAAGGACCCGTATATCGACATGCTGATTCCGACGCTGATCGACCCGACGATGGCGCCACCGGGTAAGCACTTCATGAGTTGTTTCGTGCAGTACTGCCCGCATCAGATAGAACGCCGGCGATGGACCGACGAAGAACGGGAGGCGTTCGGCAAGACCGTCATCGATCAGATCGCGAAATACAGCCCGAATTTCCGCGACCTGATCCTGCACGTCGAGATTCGTACGCCGCAGGACATCGAGGATCAAATCGGCATCACCGAGGGCAATATCTTCCATGGTGAGCTGACCATGGATCAGCTCCTGTTCAACCGGCCGGTGCCGGGCTTCGCTCAGTATCGATCGCCTGTCGACGGGCTCTATATGTGCGGATCGAGCACCCATCCGGGCGGCGGCGTCATGGCGGCGCCGGGCGCGAACGCCGCTCGCGAGATCCTCGCGGACCTGAATCGGCCGAACACGGTGCCGGAGAACTTCGGCGATGACTGACCGATTCGATGCTATCGTCATTGGCGCCGGACACAACGGGCTGGTCTGTGCTGCGTTGCTGGCGCGCGTGGGCAAACGCGTGCTGGTGCTCGAAGCAGCGGATCAAGTCGGTGGCGCCGCAGTGACCCGAGAATTCGCGACGGGATTCGGTGTCTCCGCGTGCGCGCACCTGCTCTACCAGCTGCAGCCCGAGGTTATTCGCGACCTGAAGCTCGACCTCGATCTCGTGGGTGACGACCTGCAAACCGTTGCACTCGGCGAGGATGGCGATCACGTACGGATCTCTTACGACGCCGTAGAGGGGGTCGCCCCCCATGAGGCGGAAGAGTACGGCCGATTCGCCGAGAGGATGCAGCGTTACGCCGAACTACTTCGCCGCTATCTCAATCGGACACCGCCGCGGCTGGGCACGAAGAACTCTCGCGATATCTTTACTCTCGCCCGGCTGGGGCTCGATGTTCGCATGCTCGGGCGTGACGACATGCGCGAGTTCCTGCGGCTGATC
>CALZMR010000011.1:28581-53238 GCA_945788575.1 uncultured Woeseiaceae bacterium | reverse complement strand
GTGGTCGGCGCGCAACTGCAGGCCGATCTCGATCGCTTGACGGATGCCAACATCCCGGTCGACATTATCTTTACGCAGGGCGTGGACGTTCTCGGGCTCGAATAAGAGGGCCTGCTCACTCTATTGCCAAGAGTCCTGTTGCCGCTGGAGAAGCGCCACTCCAGCGGCAACCCTTCGGGCCGGGCCCATTTTCCGTCCGGCTGCGTTCTCGGTCGCGTGTGTAGCGGTGCTACACGGCGCTCCCTCGGCCTTGCCGGACGAAGAATGGACACCGGCAGGACCCATCGCAATAACGTGAACAGGCCCTGATCAGGAGATAACAATGAGAAGAATCCTTGCCGTGGCCCTGGTCGCCACGCTCGCCGCTTGCGGCGGGGCCGAACAGGAAGTCGTCGAAGAACGCGAGCCCTGGGGCGACTACGTCACGCGAGTGGTCGATGACTACTACGCGCACAACCCAGAACTTGCCGTATACCAGGGCCTGCACCAGTACGACGGTCAGGCCTCGGATTTCAGTCAGGCGTCTACCGACGAGTACGTGGCCTGGCTCGACCAGACCATAGCCGCAACGTCAGCATACGATGACCTCCAGGGTATCGAAGCCTTTGAGCGCGACTACCTGTTGCAGGGTCTGCGGTCGGACGTCTTCTACGCGCGCGATTCGGGATTCATCCACAGTAACCCGATCGTTTATGCCTTCTCGATGAGCTTCGAGGTGTACGTCGACCGCGAGTATGCGCCGATCGAGGAGCGCATCCAGGCCTATACGGCCTATGTGTCTGAAGTGCCGCGCATGCTCGAGCAGATGCGCCGGAACCTGCAGACGCCGCTGGCGGCGCCGTACGTCGAAGTCGGTCACGGCATCTTCGCCGGTATGGCGGACTACTTCACGAATACGGTTCCCGGTCTCTTCGCCGAGGTCGAGGACGAGCAGTTGCAGCGGCAGTTTGCCGCTGCAAATTCCGCGGCAGCCGAGGCGACTCAGCAGGCGGCCGACTGGCTCGACGCACAGCGCGAGACGGCGACCGACAACTACGCGCTGGGCGAAGAGTTGTTCATGCGGATGCTGCGAGAGACGGAAGGCGTCGACATCACGATCGAGGAACTCGTCGCCGCGGGCGAGGCGGATCTCGAGCGCAATCTCAACGCGCTTTATGAGGCCTGCGCGGATTTCGCACCGGGCGCCAGCACCGAGGATTGCGTGCTTCAGGTGCAGAGCCGCAAGCCGCCGGAAGGCGCTGTCGCCGGCGCAAGCCGGCAACTTCCGGGGCTACGCGAGTTTCTCGTCGACAACGATCTCGTGTCGATCCCGGGCACGGAGGAAGCGCTCGTAGACGAGGCGCCGCCGCACCGGCGCTTCAATGCGGCCTACATCGATATTCCGGGGCCGTTCGAGACAGGCCTTCCGTCCGTGTACTACATCGCGCCGCCGGACCCATCGTGGAGTGAGGAGGATCAGCTCGCTTACATACCGGGCGAGACCGACTTACTCGCAATCTCGGTGCATGAAGTTTGGCCCGGCCACTTCCTGCAGTTCCTGGCCGAGAACCGCGTTGGTCAGCACTTCGGTACCTACACGTTTGTCGAAGGCTGGGCGCATTACACCGAAGAGATGATGCTCGAAGCCGGCCTTGGCGATGGCAACCCGGAAGTGAAGATCGGCCAGCTACTGAATGCGCTGCTGAGAAACGTTCGCTATTTGTCGGCTATCGGCCTGCACACCGGCGGCATGTCCGTCGACGAGAGCCGGCAGATGTTCGAGGAGAAGGCGTTCCAGGATTACGGCAATGCGATGCAACAGGCCAATCGCGGCACCTTCGATCCGGGTTATCTCAACTACACGCTGGGCAAGCTCATGATCATGAAGCTGCGCGGCGACTGGACCGACGGCCGTGGCGGCCGCGAGGCGTGGGGCCGCTTCCATGACGCATATCTGAGCTACGGCTCGCCGCCGATCCCGCTCGTTCGCGACATCATGCTCGGCGACGACTACGCCGGCAATGAGGCGCTGTTGCCCTGACGATTACGCTGCATCGAGCGGCAGCTGCCGCTCGATGTCCTCGTAGATCATGCGTTTGATGCGCTCGAGTTCGGGTTCCTCGCCCATTTGTTCCCAGAAAACGGAGTATTCGAGCGAGAGGATCTCGCGAAAGCCCCGTTCGTACGCGAGGTTCAGATTCTCGATGGCCCGCTCCGTGTCGTTCTGCATGGCATGGATTTCTGCGACGCGGAAGTAGAGCTGCGGCGTTGCCCAGCCTCGTTGGTTGGCGTCATCGGCCAGCGCGAGGCATTTAGAGGCGAGTGCGGCCGATTCATCAGTTCGTCCCAGACGCTGGTACGCAAGGGCGAGCAATTTGACGGTGTTCATTTCGTCGTAGGTCGTTGCAGCGAGTCCCTCTTCACCGCCCGCGGCCCACAAGAGGTTCTCTGCCGCGATCTCGTTTTCCCCGTTCACCAGCGCGATCCACGCATACCAGTAGATGCGGTTGGCGTCGGCAAAGCCGACGGGCTCGCCCGGTAGAGCGTCGACCAATTCGTACTCGTCGCGGGCGCGCTCCGCGATCGCGTCGAGGTCGTCGTCGATCATCGCGAGCGTCCTCTCGATGTCGCGTACTCTGAAGTGGTGCGGATCGATCTCCTGGTTGGCCGCCAGGATTCCCCGCGCGTCGTCCAGCCGGCCCGCATCGATATACAGACCGGCGAGTACAGACGCGTTAAACAGATTTTCCGGCTGCTCCGCATAGACACGTGCCGCTATCTCCATCGATTCCTCCAGCCGACCGTAGGCGCGGTGCCAGTGGGCCAGTGTTGGCTCGATATCGGTACGTGCGGGGTCGAGTACGAGCGCCTGGCGCATCAGGAACGCGCCGGTTTCGCACTCGCCCATCAGCATCATGACGGCGCCCAGGTTGAACGTCAGGTTCGCGTTCATCGGGTCCATCGTCTGCGCCTGCAGGTAGTGTGCAGACGCCTGTTTCACCTGACCCTGGCGTACCAGCGTAAAGCCGTAGTTCAGGCGCGTGCCGAAATGCTGGGGATTGATCTGCAACGCACGCTCGAACGCCTCGTTGGCTGCTTCATAGTCACGCTGCAGCGCGAACAGCAGGCCGTACGTGTTCCAGGCCTCTTCCAGCTCCGGGTCGATCTCGAGAGCGCGCTCGAGCAGTCGGACGACCTCGGGTGTCGCCTCATCGATCGACACGGTACCGTACCAGGCTTGCAGGACGATACCGTAAGCCAGATCGGAATACGCAAGAGCGAAGTCCGGTGCCAGCTCGATAGCCTGATTCAGCATTTCGTTCGAACGCTGAACCGATTCGCCTGTGTACTGACGGCGCATGTTCATGGCCTGCAGATAGAGATCGAAGGCGTCCGCGCTGGTCGTCACCGGTGAGTACAGCCGTGCCTCATCGCGCGCTGCAAGTCGGAGCGCCAGCGTGTCAGCGATGGCCGTCGCGATCTGCTCCTGTACTTCGAAGATGTCGTTGAGTTCGCGGTCGTAGGTATGCGACCAAAGATGGAAACCGGTCTCCGCGTCGATGAGTTGCGCCGTTATCCGTATGCTCATGTCGGATCGCCGTACGCTGCCCTCCAGCAGAGTACGGACGCCAAGCTGACGCCCGATGGACCGCATGTCTTCATTGCGATTCTTGAAGTAGAAAGACGATGTCCTCGCCGCCACGTGTAGCTCGGGCATCCGAGCCAGTTCATTGAGCAGTTGCTCTGTGATGCCGTCGCTGAAGTACTCTTCCTCGTCGTCACTCATGTTCACGAATGGCAGAACGGCGATCGAGTTCTCGGGGATGTCAGTCGCGGCGATGGTCGTACTGCCCTGTTCCCGGGTATCGAATACCTGCCACGTGACGCCAGCGCAGATTGCCACCGTGAGCACGCCCATGAAGCTCAGGACGCCGACGTCCAACCGCTTCAGTGGTTGCGGTTCCTCATCGACGCCAGCCGGTGTCTTGCGCAAGCCGGACGCAGAGACGTCGTAGCGCCAACTAAAGACGATCGCGATCGGGAACAGCAGCGCCGTGCCGATCCAAACGAAGCGAATAGCGGAATCCGGGATTTGCCAACCGGGAAATAGCAGCGCCACAACCTGCAGCACGACCCAGGCGCCGATAAAGTACAGTGCCAGCGTGCCAAATAGCTTTCGACGACGGATCTCGTCGAGTAACGCTTGAGTCCGGCCTTTAGACAAATCCGCCCTCCTTTCCCGCCAATCTTAATAGTCTAAACGATGGGATCGACGACGGCGGAGTAATTCAGCGCGGCGCGAGGTCTTCTTTGTCGAGGACGGGGATCGCGTGCCCGACGAGCGAGCTCAGGTAGAGTTCGCCGCGAGTCTCTAGCACACCGGTGAGCATGGGAAAACGTGCTGCTGGATCCTGCAGATCCATCAGAACCTCGCCGTCACCATTGATCGCGAATACGTGTGAAGAAGGAATCGGCTTCGGCCGCAAAAAGGCCGGCAGGCGCTGCATGATTCTGCGTATGAAAGGGCTGTCCGAATAGCGGTCGAGCAACTCACTCCGCGGCGATACCAGCCCCACCCAGAAGCGGCCGTTCAGGCCGTTGTTGATGTTGTCGGGGAAGCCGGGCAGGTTGTCGATCAGTATCTCGGTCTCACCGGCGTTCGGCCCGGCAAGCCAGTGTTTGAGAATACGGTAGCTGCCTGTCTCCGCGATCAGCAGGTATTGCTGATCCTCACTGACGGCGACCCCGTTTGCAAAATTCAGATTATCCAGGACGACTCGTGACTCGCGGCTGGTCGGTTCGTAGGCGACGATCAGCCCGTTGCCGCCGTGCTCGAGAATGTCGAGCAGGCTGGCCTCCAGCGTGCCGTCGTAATCGGCTGCGCCGAATTTCGTCGAGGCCTCGGAGAAATAGATCGTGCCGTCAGCTGCGATGGCGATGTCGTCCGCGTAGACGAGCGGGTCGCCGTCGAGGTCCGAGAGTTCCAGCGACACCTCACCGACGGGCGATACTCGTTGCACGCCGAGGGTCGCATTCGCGACCAGCAGCGAGCCGTCGCTGTCGAACTCGATACCGAGTGGGCGTCCGCCGACGCGCGCGAAGTTCGACACGCTGCCATCGGCCGGGGAAATGCGCAGGATTTCGCCGCCATGCGTGCTGGCGTAAAGCAGCCCATCCCGGCCACGCGCAATATCCTCTGGTCCTTCGTGCGTGCCAAGATCGATTGCGGCCACTCTTGCCAGCCAGTCGTTCGGCGCAAACACGCCAGTCAGGCCGCGGTCCTCGGGTGCGTTCCAGGCAACCGGGTCGACGGGCACCGGCCACAAGAGCAGATAGAGCAGGGTTGCGGCCAGTACCGCGGCGACGATCGTCGCAAGTCTCTTCACGGCAACTCAGCGACGTTTTTCGATCATCTGCAGAAACTCAGCGCGCGTTCGTGCGTCCTTGCGGAATGAGCCAAGCATCTGGCTGGTGACCATGGAGACGTTCGATTTGTGAATGCCGCGGGTCGTCATGCACTGATGACTTGCCTCGATCACGACACCAACGCCTCTCGGGCCCAGCACATCCTGAATGCAGTTCGCGATCTGTGCGGTCATCTTCTCCTGTACCTGAAAACGGCGGGCGAACGCTTCCACGACGCGCGCCAGCTTGCTGATGCCGACGACCTTGTTGCGCGGCAGGTAGCCGACATGCGCATGGCCGATGATAGGCGCCATGTGGTGTTCGCAATGCGACTCGAACTCGATGTCGCGGAGCACGATCATCTCGTCGTAGCCTTCGACCTCTTCGAAAGTGCGGGTCAGGAATTCGACGGGGTCGTCCTTGTAGCCGCTGAACCAGTCGAGATACGCATCGGCGACTCGCCTGGGTGTGTCGATCAGGCCTTCGCGGCGAGTGTCTTCCCCTGACCATAGCAGCAGCGTACGAACGGCTTCCTCGGCCTGCTTACGGCTCGGTTTGCGGGGTTTCGGCGTCTTTTTGCCCACGTGTAGATCCAGTTCCTCGTTGAAGAGGGCAGAGTCTACAGGTCATCCAGCGTTTTCGGCCAATCTTCCTTCAGCAGCCTCGACAGCGAGCGGTCTTTCAGGATTCGGGAGCCGGTCTGGCATCGTGCGCAGTAGTTGGTCTCGTTGCTTTTGTTGCGGATACGCTGCACGGGAGCATCGCACACGGGGCACGGTTTGCCGAAGCGACCGTGCACGCGCATCTCCGGACGAAAGGCAGTCACCTTCCCGGGCAGTTCGTCCCCGGCTTCGGCGAGCAGGCGCTCCCGCCATTCAGAGAGAGTCTCGCGCGTGGCCTCGAACAACTGCTCGATCGCCGCGTCGTCGAGCTTCTGCGATAGAGCGACGGGCGATAGTCTTGCGAGATGCAGTATCTCGTCGGAATACGCGTTGCCGATGCCGCTGAAGATTCGCGGATCGGTGAGTGTGCGCTTTAGCGTGTGATTCTCGCGACGCACAGCCGCGGCGAACTTATCGAGCGAACACTCGAGCGGCTCGAGCCCACCTCGATCGTGCTCGGCGAGTCCGGAAGCCCCTTTCGCGAGATACAAAGAGGCGCGTTTCTTTGTGCCGGACTCCGTCAGCAGCAAAGATCCGGATTTGAAATCGAAGGAGGCGACGCGGTTGCGTGCCGAGAGCGGTGGAGGTGAGCCCTGCCAGTGCAGGCGCCCCGCGATCATCAGGTGGATGACGAGCCAGACGTCGTTCTCGAGGCCAATCGCGACGCGCTTGCCGAGTCGCCGTACGTCGGCAACGGCCTCACCGATTGTGGTGTCGATGGCCGGCTCGACGCTTCGCAGGACGAATGGATTGCCGAGTCGGACCGCGGCCAGCGTGTCACCTCGAAGCTTGTTCCGGAGGACCTCGACGTACACGTCGATGTCCGGTAATTCGGGCATCTCCCGGTCTAGGCGATTTCGCGCTTGAGGTCGTCATCGAGTCCGACGGGACAAGAAACCCCGGTGCCGCCGATCCCGCAGTAGCCGCCCGGGTTCTTCGCGAGGTATTGCTGGTGATAGTCCTCGGCGAAGTAGAACCTGTCGAGCGGACAGATTTCCGTCGTCACAGCTCCGTAGCCTGCTGAGCCGAGCGCCGCAGCGTATGCCTCGCGTGATTGCTGCGCGGTGGCCTGCTGTGTGTCGTCGAGCGTGTAGACCGAGGAGCGATACTGGGTGCCGCGGTCGTTGCCCTGACGCATGCCTTGAGTTGGGTCGTGCGCCTCCCAGAACACCTGCAGGAGTTGCTCGAAGCTGACGATGGCGGGGTCGAAGACGACGAGTACGACTTCGGTGTGACCGGTCATGCCGGAACACACTTCCTCGTAGGTCGGGTTGGGCGTGATGCCGCCGGCATAGCCCACGGCGGTCGAATGAACGCCCTCAGTCTCCCAGAAACGCTTTTCGGCGCCCCAGAAACAGCCAAGCCCGAATACGGCCTTCCGAAGATGCTCGGGGAACGGCCCCTTGAGCGAGTGACCGTTGACGAAGTGCTTCTCCGGAACGTGCATCTTCTTGTCGCGTCCCGGAAGCGCCGAATCGATCGTAGGAAGGGAAGATTTCATAGGTGTACCGCCTGATGTCGACCGCCTTGTCGCGGTCTCCAGATAATGCCGTCTTCACTCAGGAAGCGGACAGGAATGGATTGCGTCTCGCCCCATGAACTGGCGCGGTAGACGGCAAAATGCAAGTGCGGACTCGAAGAATGTCCGGTATTTCCGGACAGGCCGATTCGCTGCCCGCGGCGGACACTGTCGCCGACTTCGACGAACGCGCCGTCCTGCTGCAAGTGGTAATACTGTCCGGTAGTGCCGTCGCTGTGCAGAATTACGATGTAATTTGCCCACCGCGAGCAGCCGGATTCCGCGCAGCCTCTCGAATGCGATTCCTCGACGCGAGCCACGATGCCGCCTCTTGCCGCAAATACCGGCGTGCCCTCGGGCATTTTGAAATCGAGCGCAAACTCCTCGGCGCCGCGATGGCTGAACCTCGCGCCGTAGCCCTGCAGGACCTGATGACTGGTCCCGTGCGCGTACGGGAAAGCGTACACATGGTCGTCATCGTGATTGACATGCCGGTCACCGACGGTCCAATCGAAACTGAAAGAGTATCCGGCGCTCACATCGCGGCCGACCGGCGTAAGCAGCATTGCCTGTTCCGACGAATGCGGTCTGAGCGTGCGCGTTATCGTTGCGGCGCCTTCGATTTCGAACGCATCCGTATCCACGGCAAGCGTATAGGTGACCGGGAAGTCGCGCAGGTTGCGGGCATGAAGTTCGACGCGATCGCCGAGGCGCACTTCGTCGACGCAGATCCAGTTATCCAGACATTCGGAACGTCCTCTCGAGGATTACGCTCCGATCGTTACCAGGGGCAGCGACAATATCGCCGCTTTGATTACGCGATCAATCATGAGCACCGTCAGCCGTCGTCGGCCTGCGCCCGAACTTCATCGAGCGCCGCCTGGCGGTAGAAATAAGAGTGCGTGAACGATTGATTCGGCGTGTCGACCGGCGCCGCGTCCTCGAAGCGGGGTCTGAAGATTCGAGCACGAACCTCGCGGCTTACGAGCCGCTGAATCTCCTCGAATTCAGCCGGCGTAGCCTCGACGATTCGAAGCCCGGACACGCGGCCGCGAGCGCTGACGTCATAGGCAACAATGATGCGACCCTCGCGCAGACCATCGCCAATTTCAGTGTCGTTCGCTGTGGCGCCGCCGATGTAGCGCGGCAGCGGGTCCTGGATCAGGAGCTTCACGCTCTCGAGTTCGTCACGACGAACGTCCAGCCGGTCGTCATCCGCCGAGAGAAGCTCCCATACTTCGCGATAGGTACTGCGTGCCCGCCCGAGGTCCGAACGAAACGTGTAGTAGTCGGCCAACGCGAGTTTGGTGGCAACGACCAGCTCCCAGTTCGAGTCCGGGTTTTCTTCCGAAATACGTACGGCACGTTTGAAGTACAGCTCGCCGCTCGCCGACGTCGTCGTCGAAATATTGCTTTGCGACTGGTCGGCGTAGAAGTACGAGCGGCCCAGCAGCGTTAGCGGTTCGATGAGCGACAAGTCGTTGCCGTCGTGAATGTACTCGATGATGCGGATCACGCGCCGATACGTGGCGCGCTCGTCGAGCAGGTAGCCTGTGCGATGCTGCCATCGCGCAAGTCGCATCAGCGGCGCCACCATCTCGATCGCATTGTCTTCGTAGTAGCGCAGATGCAGGCCGTAAATCATGTCCTGCAACTCGCGCGCCTCCTCGACGTCACCGAGCCTGAGATTCGTCTCCGCAAGGGCTTCCAGAATGTCGACCTGGCCGAGGTTGTGCGGCCCGTCGTTGACGTGGCTGATGTGCATGGCTTGCTGATAGGTGCTGTGCGCGAGATCCGGACGCCCGCTCGCGATCTGTGCGGCTCCGAGTCCTCTCAGTGGATTGACGAGCAGCTCGCTGAGCTGATCTTCGACCTCGCGAATGACGTCGATGGCGGATTCGAAATTGAGCGCTGCTGCCTCGTAATTGCCGCTCAGGTGTTGAACGACCGCGAGATTGTTCAGCGCCTTGGCGGTATCGATCGAGTTCGGTCCGTTGAGGCGGATCGACAACTCGATGACCTGTTTCGCGACATTCTCGGCTTCGTCCAGGATGCCGGCGTCCTGCAGTTCGCTGAAGCGTGCGAAGGCGTCGGTAAGCTGCTGCCTCGCATCCGTGTCGGGGTCTGCCGCCGCGGCTTCCGGTGGGCCCTGATCGACGGGGTAATCGGCAACCGGCACGGTTTGGTCAAGCACGGTGATCGGATCTTCCGAGTCGACTTCGTCCTGCGCCTCAGCCGCCATCGCGAGGCACGCGACGCTGATCGCGAAGATTTTCAGGAAATGCTTAACATTCATGTGCTTAACCGCAAGCGATCGTACGGACGACGTAATATTGAGACTCGTATCGCGGGCATGAGTTCGTCTGCACGCGATCCAGCTATCCGTTTCCTATCTCGTCAACTATACCGGCTGGCGATCCCGCCGTGTAGAACAAGACCGCGAGTTCGAGGCCGTTGTTACACGCTGGTACAGGCGCCTGAATCGCAGCGAAACAGGCGTCGGCCGATTGTGCGGCGATTGCCCGACCGCGGTTGGTGATTATGTTATGGAAACTCTGATCAGAGGCGCCTAAAAATCCAGCCCGAGTTGACGCTGCCCCGGCGCCTCGAACAGCTCGCAGCGCAGCGGTTTCCTTGTTTGCCGGCCGCTCAGACCGAATTTCCGACACGCGTTCCTGAAGCGCTTGCCCAGCAGTTCCGCATACGGACCCCTGCCGCTTTGCCGAACACCGAAGCGGGGATCGTAGTCGCGGCCGCCACTGGCCTGCCGGACGAGGCTCATTACGTGCGCCGCGCGGTCGGGAAAGTGCGTCTGAAGCCACTCGACAAACAGCGGCGCGACTTCGTGCGGCAGCCGTAGAAAAATGTAGTGCGCCTGAATGGCGCCGGCTGACGCTACGGCCTCGAGGATCGCTTCGATCTCGGCGTCATTGATCGCGGGAATCAGAGGCGCCACCAGTACGCTTGTCGGAATCCCGCGACTTGCCAGCGCCTCGATGGTCTGCAGGCGGGATTCGGCCGACGGCACGCGGGGCTCCATGATGCGCTTCAGCTCGTTCGACAGAGTCGGCACGCTGATCGCGACGGAACACAGTTCGTCTGCCGCGAGCGTCGCCAGCAAATCCAGGTCTCGAAGTATCAGATTGCTCTTGGTGATGATGTTGAGCGGGTGCTTGTGGCGGACAAAGAGTTCGATGAGTGTCCGCGTGACGCCGGTCTGCTTCTCCGCAGGCTGATACGGGTCCGTATTGGCGCCGATCGTGATCGGCTCACAAACGTATCCCGGCTTCTCCCACTCGGCGACAAGGCGTTCCCCCGCGTTCGGCTTGTAGAAGATCTTTGTCTCGAAGTCGATGCCGGGCGAAAGGTCGAGGTAACTGTGGCTGGGCCTTGCGTAGCAGTAGATGCAGCCGTGCTCGCAGCCCTGATACGGGTTGATGGATCGATTGAACGGAATATCCGGCGAGGCGTTGGTTGCGATGATCCGACCGGCCCGCATTGCCGTCACTACCGTTTCCGGTGCCTGCTCGGTGCGCGCGTGCGCTTCTTCGGGATCGAGTTCGACGGGTCGCTTGACGAAGCGGCCGTCCAGTCCGGAGACGGCGCCCCGGCCCTTATGATGGCGACGTTGATGGCGTGGCGGCATACGGTCCTCTGAACTGTATAAATATACAGTATCAGCCACAGTACTGCCGCGCATGGCCCGCGTCAACGGGCCCTAGTTCAGGACTCTGTAGCCACGCCCGGTCATGCAGCGCTTGAAGACCATCTGCTGCTCGCGGTCCGCGTCGAGGCCCGAACGTGTACCACCGTACAGTGCACCAATGCCCGCACTTTCATCCACGTCACCGTCGATGGCACCCGCGATGGCGCCGACCGCCGCGCCCACTGCGCTGCCGCGTGCCACGCCCTCGGCGATGACGACTTCCTTGGAGTAGGCCTCGCATTCCGCCCAGTCCCGCGCGAACACGTCCTCGTCGACGCCGCGCATGTCGATAATGGGATCCCTGTGTGCCGCACAGCCAGCCACCGCGAGGAGCAGAAGGGTGGTCAGAGTCGATCTCAATATGCCGTTCATGGTCAGCCCGCTTATATACAGTCGTTCGAAATAGTATAACGGCCCGACTCTTACGACGTTGACAGGATGTTCGATGGCAACCCAGGGCTCTCCGGCGCGCGCAATTCTTTACGCTTTTCTGGCCAATCTGGGTATAGCGCTCGCCAAGACATGGGCGGCCTTCTTTACAGCCTCGGGCAGCATGCTGGCCGAGGCGATACACTCCTACGCCGACACCGCTAATCAGGTGCTCCTCTATCTCGGACTCAAGCAGTCGAAGCGGCCGCCCGACGCGGAACACCCGCTTGGCTACGGGAAGCTGAGCTATTTCTGGAGTTTCGTCGTCGCGCTGTTGCTGTTCACGCTCGGTGGGCTGTTTTCGATCTACGAGGGTACGCACAAGCTGTCGCATCCCGAGGAACTGTCCAACCTCTGGGTCGCGGTACTTGTCCTGTCACTGGCGATTCTGCTCGAGGGCGCTTCGCTGCTCGGGTGTTTGCGCGAGATTCGACTCGTTCGTGGCGACCGGCCGTTTGGCGAATGGCTGAAGCACACGCGGAATTCCGAACTCGTGGTTGTCCTTGGCGAGGATATCGGCGCCCAGGTCGGCCTGGTGCTCGCCCTGTTCTTCATCATTCTCGCCGCAGTGACCGGCAATCCGGTCTACGACGCGATGGGCTCGATCTCTATCGGTGCCGTGCTGCTCGTGATCTCGGCGTTTATCGCGTGGCGGTTGCGTTCGCTGCTTGTCGGCCGCTCAGCGGACCCGGAGATCCAGCAGGAGATCGACAGCATCATCGCGGAGCGCGAAGACATCGTGCGCGTCTTCAACACGATCACGATTCAGTTCGGACCGGACACGATGCTTGCCGCCAAAATCGAGATGCGGCCGGATGCCAGCATCGCCGCCGTCGTGGCGAGCATCAACCTGCTTGAACGCGAGTTGAAGGCTCGGATACCGGGCCTCAAGTGGTGTTTCGTCGAGCCCGATAACGCCGATTGACCGGGCCGCACCCCAACCGCCGAGCGGGCAGGCTGGGAGCCTGTCGCCCGGCGCGGGTTTGCGGTGCTTACGCGGACTTGTTGTAGAGATGAACGTCCCGCTGCGGGAAGGGGAAGGAGATGCTGTCCTGATCGAAACGCTTCTTGATCGCTTCCGTCAGGTCGAACTTCACACTCCAATAGTCTGAGGAATTCACCCACGGACGCACCACGAAGTTGACGCTGCTGTCGCCGAGTTCGGAAACGGCGATCGTGCATGCCGGGTCCTCGAGGATGCGCGGCTCGGCGGCGACGAGTTCCTTCAGCGTGTCTCTGACCTTGTCCAGATTGTCGTCGTAGCTGACGCCGACGACCATGTCGATGCGGCGAGTCTCCATCGCCGAGTAGTTCGTGATGATGCTATCCATGATCTGGCTGTTCGGCACGATGACCCGCTTGTTGTCACCTGTCGTCAGGATTGTCGTCAGGATCTGAACCGAGTGCACGCTGCCAGATACGCCGGCCGCCTCGACCCAGTCGCCGACTTTGTACGGGCGGAACAACACGATCAGGACGCCCGCTGCGAAGTTCGACAGCGAGCCCTGCAGGGCCAGACCGACGGCGAGGCCGGCGGCACCGAAGATCGCGATGAACGAAGCAGTCTGAATGCCGAGTGCCGAAATCGCGGCGATGATGACGACGATGAGCAGCACCATGCTGATGAGGTTGCAGACGAAGCGCTCGAGCGTGACGTCAACCTCGGCCTTCTTCAGCGCTTTGCGTACGCCTTTGACAACGAGCCGGACGACCCAGCGGCCGATGAAGAAGATCGCCATCGCGGTGACGACCTTGAGGCCCAGCTCCATGCCGGCAGACTGGAGCCAGTCGAGGCCTTCGGTCTGCAGCCACTGCATTGTGGCGTTAACGTCAATATCTTCAATGGATGGGACGGTAGTAGGTAGTTCGGCCGTCATGTCGCGGCTCCTTGTTATTTCTGCTGCTGAAAGAATTAGTGCTTATTGACCCGGCACACCATCGGTGCCGGGCCGGAATCGATAAATGCGGTAAGGCCCCTGAGACTCTATGTGTTCGCGAGATTGAAGGACAAGTTCGGAAAGCGCGCTGTCGGCTACGTACAACCAGCCATCCGGACCGAAAGACAGCGCGTCCGGCCAGCGGATGTCGGGTGAGCGGATCAGCGTGCGGGACTCGCGGTCCGGCCCGACGATATGAACCGAAGAATGCTCGACGTCCGTGACGTAGATATTGCCGTCGACGTCGATGCTGAAGCCGTCGCTCAACGGTTTGGTCGCATAGCGCTCGACGCGCGCCGCCAGCTGGGCATCGGGCAGAGTGGTGTTGCGAAGATCCGTAAGTCGGACCCTGTACAGCCCTGAACCGCTGATGGCGCCGAAGTAGAGCCACTCGGGACCCAGCGCGATGCCGTCGATTCCGCCCCGCAGGCTGAAGATACCGCCGAAGAACGACATATCGCGACTGCCGGCGCGAATCCGATAGTTCTCGGCCGACACGGATTGATCACCTTCGAGTACCCGCCGGGTGCTGCCGGTCTCGGTGTCATAGATGACGATGGCCGGCGTCTTTCGCCAGAAGCTTGCGTCCGCGATGATGACGATCCTGCCGTCCGCGCTGACCTGCAGATCCTGCAGGAACGAACCTCCAGGGGCAATATGCGGCGGCAGTTTCTGGTTGAGAATGACCTCACCAGTGCGCAGGTCGAAACACAGCAGGGCCGGCGTTCGCATTCCGTGATTGGCGTGATCGATGACCCACAGGCGCTCGAAGCGATCGATGGCGATGCCCAGCGGTGTGTCGAACAGCTCGAGTTGCTGAGCGAGATTGGGATAGGGCACCGCCGCCCCGTCCACGTATTCGAGGAGCCGATTTCCCTGCGGTCGGGACTCGGGGTGAACGGTGAAGAATATCCTCCCCTCGGCGCTGACGGCGACGTTGCCGATCGGCTCGGGATAGGCGAGCACTTCCTCGATCTCGGCAGCGTTCAGAATCGGCGCGGTCGACAGATCGGGATAGGGGCGGCCTCCGCCGTAGCGGATCCATGCGATCGTCACTAGTAGAACTGCCAGGATGACAACGAACAGCAATATTTTTCGCATTGTTTGCTGCTGTGCTCCGCCCGATTACCCCGCGCGAATTTTACATGGAATGAGGCTCAATGGGAGCCAAGAGCCGAACCCCAGGCGGCGATGATCAGGCCGAGAGCGACGCCGCCCCAGGCATACTGCACTCTCGATGAGCCGAATCTGTCCCGCCAGCGCGTTAGCAGGATGCCCGTTACGAGACCCGCCAGAAACCCCAGCAGGTGCGCGCCGACATCGGTGTTTTCGTCCCCCGTGCCGGTGAACATGAGCAAGGCGAAGCCGCCGATGATCGGCCCCAGGCGATACGACCAGCGCTCCTGGGACATCAGTCGCGCGCGCCACACGTAGCCGGCGAGGATACCCAATGCCGCGAACACGGCCGTCGAGGCGCCGATCGATTTGAAGGTCGATGCCAGCAGCAGCGTGTTGACGAAGTTGCCGAGCATTGCGGCAATGACGATGGCGGCCCACGCGACACCGGAGCCCAGCAAGCGTCCCGCGAAGAATCCGAAGAACGTGCCGAAAACGAGGTTGCCGGCGAGGTGCGAAGGCCCTGAGTGCAGCGTCAGCGCGGTCACGAGCCGCCACCATTCGCCGTCGCGGATCAGCTCTCCGTGCACGCGCCCGGCCGTCCGCCAGTCCATGCCGAAAAGGTTGACGGCATCGGCCCACGCAACCATGGCCACGATGACCGTGAATCCGAAGATGCCGGGCAGCGCATCCTGATAGTCGATCCGCGGCGGCCGAGCGATGGCGACCGGTGGATTCTCGTCCTCGTAGAGGCCGAGCTCTTCGACCGCGTCGCTCGAGAATTCGGCTGGCACGATGAGCGCGCAGCCGCCGGCGTCACTTATCACCTGGTGCGGAATATTGACGGCAGCCAGCACCAGCGCCCGGTCCTTGCAGGCGGCCAGATGCCGGCTTTCGAAGACGACGCGCCAGTCTTCGTTCATCCGGTTCGCCCGCGCGATGCGCTCGCGAGCTGCTGAACCGCGGTCGTCAGAACCTCACCGCAGTCGCCCTCGAGTTTGAGGTCGGCGATGTCGTCGGCGCGCGTTCGACCGTCGTTGACGATCACGATCGGCTTGCCGGCCTCGCGAGCCAGACGGGCAAAACGAAGTCCGGAGAACACCATGAGCGACGAGCCGGCCACGAGGAGCGCTCCCGCCCGACGGACCGCTTCGGATACGCGCTCGACGCGCTCACGCGGAACCGACTCGCCGAAGAACACGACGTCCGGCTTCACGATGCCGCCGCAGGTGCCGCACCTGGGCACCTCGAATCCTTCGTAGTCGTCGTCGGCGAGCTCGACGTCACCGTCCGGATTGACTGCCTGCACGGTGGCGTGCCAGCCGCGGTTCTTGTCCTCGAGGCGCTGTTGCCAGTCCCGCCGTTCCTCGCGCCAGTCGCAGTCGAGGCAGCGGACCGTGTCGAGGCGTCCGTGAAGGTCGATCACGTCGCGATGCCCGGCGGTCGTGTGCAGGCCGTCCACGTTCTGAGTGACCAGCGTATCGATGAAGCCCTGTGTCTCGAGGTCCGCGAGTGCCGTATGTGCGCCGTTCGGCTCTGCCGTCGACATTCGCTGCCAGCCTGCGAAGCTGCGCGCCCAATATCGCCGCCGAGTGAGCTTGTTGCCTTTGAAATCCGCGAACTGGACCGGCTGCGCATGTTTCCAGCGGCCCTCGCGATCCCGGTATTCGGGGATACCGGACGCGGTACTGACGCCAGCGCCAGTCAGCGCAACGACGCGACCGGCGCGCTGCAGGAAGCGTGCGAGCGACTCACCGAACGAGGACATCAACGCAGTATAGCGTGGCGTCGGGGCTTTCAGTTCGCGTTCAGGCACGTCATTGCATCCTGTCATCAGCGCAAGAAAATCCGAGAGGGAATCATGGCACTCTGGAAGAAGATCTATTTCGGGGCCGCTGCGCTGAGCGCGGCCTTCCTGATATTCATGCTGTTATAGAAAGACGCTGGCGCTGTCGCGCCGCACCCGGTTAAGCTTCGGAGACCGTCAAAGACCGGAGTCTCCGATGTCGCGTACATTCGTACTGGCCGCACTGCTGCTGCCACTGTCCGCCGTGGCGGAAGTAGTGGATGCGGGCCCGGCCGGTTTCAAGGTCGAACACGAAGTAGTGATCGCCGCCGAGCGCGCCGAGGTCTGGCAGGCTGCGCTCAGAATCGGCAACTGGTGGAGCGACGACCACACGATCTCCGGCGATGCGAGTCGCATGAGCATCGATGCGCGCCCGCTGGGCTGCTTCTGCGAGATGTTGTCGCCGGAGGATGGCGTCGTGCACCTGACGGTGACTACCGTCAGCACCAACTCCATGCTGCGCCTGACGGGCGGACTCGGGCCGCTTGGTGTCATGGGTGTGTCTGGCAACTTCATCTGGGAATTCAGCGACGCCGAAACCGGCACTCGCGTGAAATTTGCGTATGCGGTCGGTGGCTACTACGAAGGCGGGCTCGAGACCATGGCCGAGCCTGTCGATTACGTGATCGGCGAGGCGCTCCGCCTGCTCAAGGAGCACGTCGAAGGCGACGAAACAGGCAGTGACTGAAGCCCCTTTTCCCAGGCCGTCATCCACGGTCGTGCTGGCGCGCGACAGCAGGAACGGGCCTGAACTCTTCATGGTACGCCGTCCCGCGGAGGCCTCGTTTGGCGACGTTTTCGTGTTTCCGGGCGGCGTCGTGGATCGGGAAGACGGCGCGGTGCACGACAGGTGTGCTGGCCTCGCAGAGCCAGACGCCAACCGCTTGCTGCGCGTCGACGCCGGCGGTCTCGACTACTATTCGGCGGCGATCCGCGAGTTGTTCGAGGAGGCGGGCGTGCTGCTTGCAGACACCGAACTAGGGGCCGACGATCTCGCCCAGGTGCGTGAGGCGCTCAATGAAGGCACGCTGCTGTGGGATCGATTCGTGTCCGACGCCGGGGCGACACTGCGCTGCGACGCACTGCATTATTTCAGTCACTGGATTACGCCCAATGTTCTGCCGAAGCGCTACTCGACGCGCTTCTTCGTTGCCGAGCTGCCGGCAGGGCAAAGCGCGGACTACGACAAACGCGAACTGACGGACTCCGTCTGGACAACGGCAGCCGACGCGATCGCGAGAAAGGACGTGCCGCTGCACTTTCCGACGCGGCGCAACCTGGAACCGATGGTCAGGTGCCATAGCGTCGCGGAACTGATCTCATGGGCCGACGGCTGCGCGGACTGCGGAGTGGAGGCCGTGTCGCCGATGCCGCCGCCCAATGAGAAGATAGTCTCGTGAGCCGCTTCGAACACAAGATGCCGCCCTACAAGGAACTCGCGTCGGGCGTGCATCGGATCGTCGCGCCCAATCCGTCGATGATGACGGGCCCCGGGACGAACACCTATCTGTTCGGTCATCGCGAGATTGCGGTCGTCGATCCGGGCCCAAAACTGCGGGCGCACATCGACGACATCTGCGAGAAGCTCGACGCGCCGATTCGCTGGGTGCTGGTGACGCATACGCATCCCGATCATTCGCCCGGCGCAAGTCTGCTTGCGGAGAAGACCGGCGCGGAGCTGCTCGGCATGGAAGCGCCCGAAGGGCAGCACCAGGATTCCAGTTTTCACCCGGATCGGGTATTGGTGGATGGCGACAAACTCCAGACGCCCGAATTCACTCTCGAAGCGATCCACACGCCCGGGCACGCGTCGAATCATCTCTGCTTTCGGCACACTGCGACGAACTGGATTCTCACTGGCGACCACGTCATCGACGGTTCTACTGTCGTCATCGATCCGCCCGACGGCAGCATGCGGGAGTACATCGCGTCGCTCGAGAAGATCAGGGCGCTCGAGCCGGATGCGCTGCTGCCTGGGCACGGCTACAAGATTCAGGAGCCGAGGCGAGTTATCGACTGGATCATCGAGCACCGTCTCGAACGTGAAGCGAAAGTGGTAGCGGCACTTCAGGCCAATCCCGACAAGACCGCTCGCGAACTCGTCCCGCACGTTTATCAGGACGTGGCCGAGAAGCTATATGCATGGGCCGAGCGCTCGCTGCTCGCACACCTGATTAAGCTGGAGGAGGAGGATAGGGCGCTCCGGGTCGACGAACATTGGACGATGTCGTCATGAGCGGCCCGATGAAGCATTTCGCGGTCGTTGCGGTTCTCTTGCTCCTGCTCGTTATTTATTACGCGACGCGACTTGAGCCCGAGCCGCAACCCGAGACCGAAGCGATACCCGAAGCAGGTACCGAGGTCTTGACCACGGAGGGCGAAGCGCCGGTTGCGGCTACGGTTCAGGAAGACGAAGAGCGTCGCGACTGGTTCCCAGACCTAAGAGGTCACAATGATGTGCCCGGAGTCGATCTCGGCGCCACGGCGACTCGATCCACGTTTGGATGCGATATCGAGGAACTCGCCCGGAACATTCGCGTCGAATCGCGCGTGGTCGACGGCGAGACTGACCCACGTCTCGGAGCGCTATTAGACATTTTGGCCGCCTCCGGCGACGCGGAGCTGCAGCTTGCGGCGGCCCAGCTGAGTTCCGCGTCCAGCGGCAGCGAGGACGCCGGCATAGATCCGAACGCGGCGGCTGCCGCGCTCGAGCGCGCCTATCGGACAGATCCGGCCAATCCGCTCGTACTTTGGAATGCGACACAGGCTTGTGTTGGCGAGTCCTCACCTGCGTTCTGCGCAGAGCCGTCGTTCAAGGCCGACGCCGAGGCTGCTTTGTCGAGCAACGGCGAATATTGGGTCCGGGTCGCTGATCGTCTCCATGACCAGGGCGACCGGCTGGGGGCTCTCGATGCGTTAAGACGGGCGGCGACGGCGCCCGAACTCGACAACTACATGATGGCGAACGTTCGAATGCTCCAGCGTGCTCTGTCTATGGTTCCCGACACGAGCTACATCCAGCAGGCGCTGGGCGCCTATGCTTTCTCAACAATGCATGCGGCTCCCGACCGGATCTCCGCCTGCACGCCCGATGCCTCGAACGATCCTGAGTTGCTGGACGCATGTCTTGCAATTGCGAGCCGCTATGAGTCAGACGGGCGAACAATCGCTCACCGACGGCTGGCTACTCGAATGCAGTACCAGCTTTACGAGGCTACTGGGCAGAGCGATGCGGCAGAGGAAGCAACCGCAAGGTTCCGCGAGCTGCAGGAGTACGAGAACATTCTGGACGAAGATCTGATCGCTGTAATGGCGACCGACGAACGTGTCGTATCGCTCTTTCTCGAGGAGTTCGAGGTCGGCAATGAACTGTCGGCAATGCGCTTCTTCGGCGACGAGGTCGAGCGTCTGAAACAGGACCCCGAATACAACCCGTGTCCTTCCGACGAGAACGCTGAGTACTAGCGGTGAACTCGCGCGCTATCAGAGCGGTCGCGATCACGGTGTTGGTGCTGTTCTTCGCAGCGGTGTTCTGGCCGTCGTGGCAGTCAGGGCCCGATGTCGTCGAGGAGACGTCAAACGAGCCCGAGCAAACGACGCGCAGTGGTCCCGCTGAGTCATCGCCACCTCAACGAGATAACGAGCGCCAGGACTGGTTCCCCGATCTGACGGAATCGCAGCCGACAGGTACGGTCGCTGGATCGGGGGCGGGTGGCGGGCGGTTCGACTGCAGCCTTCAGGACTTTATGCAGGAGCTCGAGGACGAAGATGTACGCAGGGAACGAGATCGATTTCTTGCAGATACTCTCTCTCGATCGGCATACGCCGAAGATCAGCTTGCGGCGGCACTGATCCGCGGATCGGCCGAGCTCGGTCCGAGGATCGATAATCTCCAGCAAGCGCTGGCTGCCGATGGGAACCACCCGCTCGTGCTCTGGCAAGTGGCCGATGACTGCCGGCGCGGCCGCGGCGGCGAGTATTGCAGTGACCCATCCGTACGCGCGAGCGTCGAAGCAGTGCTCGGCGGCAACGGTTGGTACTGGATGCAGGTGGCAGCGTTCTACCACGAACAGGGCATGTTCGACGAATCGCTCGGCGCAGTGCAGCGCGCTGCCGCGGCCCCGGAGTTCAACGACTATTGGATCGAATACGTGTTGCTGATGGAGCGCTCGTTCGCGGTTGACTCGGACCGCTCTTACCTGGATCGCGTTGTCGCGGCGATGGGCGTGGCCGCCGCTATGCCGGCCGATTTCCTCGCCAGAGAGTGTCCTGATCGCGCCGCGTTGGACGATAGGTGGCTCGATAGCTGCACGATGATCGCGGAGCGCTATGAGCAGGATGGGACAAACCTGCTGATGAAGATGGTCGGTCTGGGTATGCAGGACAGGCTCTACACACGTTCGGGACTTGCTGCCGAAGCTGCGGATGCCCGTACACGCAAGGACGAACTTGCAGCACTGCTGCCGCGAGTAGATGCCGACTACCAGCTAGTGCAGGCACTCGATCCGCAGGTCATGAGTCGGTATCTCGATGTGTGGGCGAGCAGCGGCGAAGTGGCGGCCTTCGAATACTCTATCAGCGCCGTCGACAGGCTGCTCGAGGATCCGGACTACGACCCTTGCGTCTTCTTACCGACGGAGTGACCGGACTTCGAGACGCTGCTCCACCGTCCACCGTCCATCGGTGAAGTTTCGTCCGCGCCGGCGAAGAAGCCTCACTTCACAGTCCATGGATTCGGGCCACGAATGAAATCGCCGATACTCTTTGTTCGCTCCATCCGCGACGGATGGTGTGCGTAGAACGCGTCCTCGAAGCGTTGCGCGGGCTGCTTGTAGATCACGCCGAGCGCTGTCGGCATATGCAGATCAACGAGCAGTCGCGCAATAACCGCATTGCCCTGGTCGTGCACCAGGACCTCATCGGGTGATTCCTTTGCGTTAACGACTTCGAGCGAAAACGTTTCCGGATTGAAGCGGATGCCTTCGGACTTGTCGACGCCGAACAGCATCGGCTCGCCGTGGTGCAGGTGCAGCTGCGTACTCGCAGCACTCTTACGGTCCGTGAAAGACGCGAACACATCCTCGTTGTAGACGATGCAGTTCTGGAAGATCTCCGTGATCGACGCGCCGCCGAACGCTTGCGCCTGTTCGAGAACGTCCGCCATGCCGACCTTGTCCGTGTCGATCGCGCGGGCATAGAACTTCGCACCGGAGCCCAGCGCGAAGTGCCCCGGAGACACCGGTGAATCGACCGAACCGGTGGGGCTCGACGGGCTGCGCGTGCCGACGCGCGACGTCGGCGAGTACTGTCCCTTCGTCAGACCGTAGATCTCGTTGTTGAACAACAGGATCTTCAGTCCGACGTTGCGGCGCAGCGCGTGCATCAGGTGATTGCCGCCGATCGACAGGCCGTCGCCGTCGCCCGTTACGACCCAGACATCGAGGTCGGGATTCGCGAGCTTGAGCCCCGTCGCGATAGCCGGCGCGCGGCCGTGTATCGTGTGGAAGCCGTAGGTGTCGATGTAGTAGGGGAAACGCGCGGCGCAGCCGATACCGGAGACGAACACCGTGTTCTCTTTGACGGCTTCGGTCTTCGCCAGCATCGTCTGCACGGATTTCAGGATCGCGTAGTCGCCGCAGCCGGGGCACCAGCGGACTTCCTGCGAGGTTGCGTAGTCTTTCGCCGTCAGGCTCATGCTGCGAGCTCCGCTTCGATGCGTTCGACCAGCTCGCTGATCATGAACGGCTGGCCACTGACTTTCGTTAAGGATATCGGCTGGATGTCGAACTGGTCGCGGAGCAGGGTGACGAGCTGTCCGTTGTTCATCTCGGGAACGAGGACCTTGTCGAAGCCCGCCAGCAGCGCACCGAGGTTCTTCGGCATTGGGTTCAGGTGCCGCAGATGCACCATGCTGACGCCAGTGCGACTGGTCGCCTGGTAGATCGGGCCGTAGGTCGATCCCCAGCCGACGACGACGAGGCGACCGGTGGGCTCACCGGTTTCGACAGTCTGGTCCTGGATAAAGTCCGCGACCTTGTCGACCTTCGCCTGGCGCAAGTCCGTCATGGCCTGATGGTTGGCCGGGTCGTAGGAGATGTGCCCGGTCTCGATGTCCTTCTCCAGGCCGCCAATGCGATGCATGAGGTCCGCATGGCCCGGCGTAATCCAATTCCGGCCGAGCGTCTCGGGGTCGCGTTCGAACGCCTGGCGTTGCGGCGTCTTGTCGGCATCCCGTTCCGGAACCGGACGATGTTCGATAGGCGGAATACTCGATACGTCGGGAATGAGCCATGGCTCGGCCGCGTTCGAAAGATAGCCGTCCGCGAGCACGATCACCGGCGTCATGTGGCGAAGGGCGATGCGCACGGCCTCGATGGCCGCGTGGAAACAGTCGCCCGCTGTCGAAGCCGAGATTACCGGAATAGGTGTGTCCGCGTTGCGTCCATACACAGCCTGATAGAGGTCGCTCTGCTCAGTCTTGGTCGGCAAGCCCGTTGACGGTCCACCGCGCTGCCAGTTGACGATAACGAGCGGTAGCTCGGCACTGACGGCGAGACCCATCGCTTCGGTCTTGAGCGCGATACCGGGTCCGGAACTCGAGGTCACACCGATCATGCCGCCGTAGGAGGCGCCGATCGCGGCGCAGATGGCCGCGATTTCGTCTTCCGCCTGGAACGTGCCGACGCCGAGCTCACCGAGACGAGTCAGCCTGTGCAACAGCGGCGAAGCCGGCGTGATCGGATAGGAACAGAACATCACCTGCCGATCGGCGAGCTCGCCGGCCGCCGCGATCCCGAGCGCCATCGCCTCGGCGCCGGTAATGCTGCGGTACTCGCCCGCCGGCATCTCCGCGGCGTCGATCGAGAGCTGTGGTAGCGCCGCCTTGAGTTCGGCCGTCTCGCCGTACGCGTGGCCGGCATGCAGGGCCGCGACGTTTGCCGCAGCCATGTTCGGATGATTGTCCAGGCGGCGGTTGATCCATGCTTCGACTGGTGCGAGTTCGCGGTCGAACATCCAGAGCAGCACGCCGAGTGCCCAGAAGTTCTTGCAAAGTCCGCCTTCGGACTTGCTGAGTCCGAACTGACGGACGGCTTCGAGGTTGAGGCGGCCGATATCGGCGGCGACGACTTGAAAGTCGGACAGGTCGCCGTTTTCTCGAGGGTCCGCCTCATAGCCGGCCTTGGTGAGATTGCGTGCCGTGAAGCCGTCGTTGTTGAGGATAACGAGAGCGCCTCGGTTAAGGCGTGGCAGGCTCACTTTGAGCGCGGCGGGATTGAATGCGACCAGCACGTCGGGAGCGTCGCCGGCCGTCGTAATCGACCCGCTGCCGAGATTGATCTGGTAGGCAGACACGCCGAAAGTCGTGCCGGCAGGCGCCCGGATCTCCGCCGGGTAGTCCGGGAAGGTCGCGAAATCGGCTCCCGAGAGCGCCGTCGAGACCGCAAACTGCGATCCCATGAGCTGGATGCCGTCTCCGGAGTCGCCGGCGAGCCGTACGACGATCGATTCTACGTCTTTGTTATTACTCACAAAAAAAGGCCTGAATCCGGCTTCCGCGCAAGTTTCCGCTGGCGAATTCCCGGAAGTCTATCGCATTCGGCGAAACTTCGGACGTGCGCGTTTTCCGTTGCTTGAATCCCGCGCCGACTTCGCATAGCGTACGCCATCCAACGCCCGAGGAACCGCAATGACGTTCGTCGTTACCGAAGCCTGCATCAAATGCAAACTGACCGACTGCGTCGAGGTCTGTCCTGTGGATTGTTTCCACGAAGGGCCGAACATTCTCGTCATCGACCCGGACGAATGCATCGACTGCACGCTTTGTGAACCCGAATGCCCCGTCGAGGCGATCTATTCGGAAGACGAGTTACCCCCGGGTCAGGAGAAGTTCCTCGAGCTCAATGCCGAGCTCAGTCAGGACTGGCCGGTCATCACCGAGATGAAAGACCCGCCGGAAGACGCTGACGAATGGCGTGAGGTCAAGGACAAGTTGCAGTACCTCGAGCGCTGAGCGCTCGAGTCAGAATCGCATCGAGAAGCCGAGGCTGAAGCCGTCG
>CALZMR010000011.1:0-28529 GCA_945788575.1 uncultured Woeseiaceae bacterium | reverse complement strand
GTTGAAATACCAGCTCCCGAATCCCGAGATGACCGTCGATTCGAAACCGTTCTGCAGGTCGTCGACCGTTAGACTGATGCCAAACGCCAGATTGCGATTCGGGTAGAGCGAGAGCGCACCGGTGTAGGCGCGGTTCTCGTCATCGATAAATGCGATGGCCACGTCTGCGCCGTACTGCCAGCCATCTCCGAGAGCGCCTATATGAGTCAACGACAGCGCGGCGTTGGTGTCACTTGCGCCACCGGAGTCAGACTCTCCGATCACCAGTTCGATCGCCGTCGAAGCGCCCAGATACTTGCCGACACCGGCGAGATAGACGTCCCCCTCGGATGAACCCTCCGCCGAGAAACCGTTGGAATCGGAGAAGCTGAAATCCAACTCCGTCTGTGCGAGCGCGGCGACGACGTACCAGCCGGAGTCCTTCCACACATGGCGCAGGCGCAGCGCCACCGTGTCGCCGCTGCCGTCACCGGACCCGGTGATCGGGAAGCCGCCAAAATCCGTGAACTGGTCGAGCTCGGTGTCGAGACTCGAGTACGTGAACGAGACGCTGGAGGCGCGACTCAGGAATTCGGCGCGTGAGCGCGGCCCTTCCTCGTCCGACAGGCCGCTGTAGAACCACGTGCCGCTCAGGTCGATCGTGTCGTCCGTACTGGAGCCGATGCTCGAGCCGAAGGTCGGGTCCGGCATGCCGCCGGTGATTGCGACCGAGACCGCGTCGCTGTCGCTTCGTGTGAAGCTCAAGCCAAGCTCGTAGTCGAAATTGTCGGCGTATGCGGATCCGGCACCGAAGATGCCGGCAATAAGAAGAACGAAGGAAGATCGCTGCATGAGTGCGTCCGGGCCCATATGAAGTAGGGCGCCGAGTCTAGCCCAGGATTGGCGAGCGGCACTAGCCCCCCGGAGCGGCCACTTTGTGTCGAAATTGTAGCGGCGCGAATCCAGCCTTGGCCGACGTCCCCTGTAGGAGCCCGTCTTACGGGCGATGCACGGCCGACCGCCGTCGCCCTCCGGTAACGCTTTTCGGGAATGGCTCACTCGCTTTGCTCGCTCCGCTTAATTTCCCGAAAAGCGTTCCCCTCGGCCGCCAGCTGCATGGTCGGTACTGTGACGCACCTTAGGAGCCCGTCGTGTGAAGGAGTCGCCAATGGCAAGTGCCTTCGACGCGTGTCGACTTGTAGACCGGGCGATCGCAGGTTTCGGCCATCGCCCTCCGGTAGCTCCTGCCCGGAATGGCTCACTCGCTTGGGCTCGCTCCGCTTTATTTCCGGCCAGGAGCTACCGGAGGGCGACGGCCAGGGCATCGAGCGCTCTTGCGTTGCAGGTGGATAGGTTGATGTATGCGGCAGATCAAAGAAAAGAAATGGCTGTTGCACTTGCCGCGGCCAAAGGCCGCGCGAGTGAACTCGGTGCGTAGGCTTTGGGACGTCCTGGAGGTAGGTACGCTATTCAGCCAGCGCCGACGAAGTCGATCAGCAAGCTGGCAAGCTCGGGTCCCGCTTCCTCCTGCAGGAAATGGCCCGCTCCCTTGATGATGGTGTGAGCCTGGCCCTGTGCCCCTGGGACGCGTTCCTGCCATGGTTTCTCAAAGCCGCGGGTGACCGGATCACGGTTGCTGAAGCAGGTCAGGAACGGCTTTTCCCAGCGCTTGAAGACCTCCCATGCCGCACGGTTCGCGTCGCTGGCCGGATCGTCCGGCGTAATCGGCACGAGAGACGGGAACGCGCGCGCCCCCGCTTTGTACTTCGCGCTTGGAAACGGTGCGTCGTAGGCGGCGACCACGTCGTCGGGTAGTTCGCTGACGGTTGCTTTTTGAATGATCCTGCCGATCGGAAACCATGGGCTATACAGTGCGAAGCGGCGCCAGTAAATGAAGGCCTTCGGCATCTGTTGATCGCCGGTCGGCAAGCCTCCGTTCGCGAGCGCGATCCTCGCGAAGCGGTCTTCGTTCTCGGCGGCGAGCCGCAGCCCGATCAGTGAGCCCCAGTCCTGGCAGAACAACGTGATGTTGTTCAGATCCAGCGACTGCATGAACGCCCGCATCCAGCTGACATGACCTGCGAAGGAGTAGTCGCTCTTTCGAGAAGGCTTGTCGGATTTGCCGAAGCCGATCAGGTCCGGTGCGATGACACGAAGGCCCGCTTCCGCGAGCGGCGGGATCATGAACCGGTAAAGATAGGACCAGCTCGGTTCGCCGTGCAGCAGGAGGATAGGAGCCGCATCCTTCGGGCCTTCATCGACGTAGTGCATACGCAGTCCGTCCACATCGACGTAATGCGGTTCGAACGCGTAATCGGGCAGGTTTTCGAAGCGGGCATCGGGCGTACGCACGTGAGCCATGACACGGTCCTCGCTGGGTGAGTCGCGTATCATAACGTCATGAGCGACGAGAACAGTGACGACAGCAAACTGAGCCTGCAGGCGAGGGTCATCCGATCCGTTAGCTCCGCCTACCTGAAACTCTTCGATGCCAAGTCCGTCGATATCGACGACGCGCGGCAGCGGCTGGATCGACTCGGGGGGATGGTCCGGGTCGCATCGGGTGTCAAGGTGGAGCCCGTCGAGGTAACGGGCCTCAAAGCCGAATGGCTGCGCCCGCGTCAGACGACGCCCGGAAAGGTGCTTCTCTATCTACACGGCGGCGCGTACGTAATGGGTAGCTGCCGGTCGCATCGGCACATGGTCAGCTATCTGGCCCGCGAGAGTCACGTCGACGCGCTGCTTCCCGAGTACAGGCTGGCGCCCGAGCATCCTTTTCCAGCCGCAGTGGACGACGCGGTCGCTGTATTCCGCTGGCTGGTCAGTCAGGGTTACGGCGCAGATGACATCGTGGTCTCAGGCGATTCCGCGGGCGGTGGACTCGCGGTCGCGATGATGCTGGCGCTGCGTGATACCGGCGGACCGATGCCGAAGGCTGCATTCCTTCTTTCTCCCTGGCTCGATCTCTCTGCAAGCGGCGAATCGATCCAGACGCGCAAGGATCAGGACCCGTGGTTCAATCCCAAGGACTTGCCGACCGTCGCGAAGTTTTACTGCGCCGACGACGAGGTCCGGCATCCGCTCGTGTCGCCGGTCTACGCACAGATGCACGGCCTGCCGACCACGTATGTTCAGGTTGGCGACGACGAAATCCTGCTGAGCGATGCGACAAGGCTGGTCGAAGGCATCCTGGCGTCGGGCGGCAAAGCCGAGATCGAGGTCTTCAACAAGCTCTGGCATGTCTTCCAGGCATTCCACCTGGTCATGCCCGAGGCGCGAGACGCGGTGGTTTCGCTGGGCGAGCGCATTCGCGTTTCCGTGAGCTGAGCGTTACCAACAGGCCCGGAATCCCGAGCCCCTGCGGATGACATCGCATGACGCGGACGAAATCTGAATCGCATTCATCATTAGCAGGCCGCGGTCCGCGGTAAGATCGTCACAAAGCGGTCGTCAGCAGTCACTGTGACGTTGTAATCTCACGGCTCAGTCGTATATCTCGAGGCTATGAATAACGAGTCGTCACACGTCGCGTCCGCGATCCGCGAGTTCCTGAAGCTCGAGTCCGCTGGCGGCATCTTGCTGTGCATCACGGCAGCACTGGCCATGATCGTTGCTAATTCGCCGCTCTCGGGTCTTTACCAATCATTGCTTGATACGCCGGTCGCCGTTCAGGTCGGTGTGCTGTCCATCGACAAGCCATTGCTGCTTTGGATCAACGATGGCCTCATGGCCGTGTTTTTCTTCCTCGTCGGCCTCGAGATAAAGCGCGAGGTGCTGGAAGGAGAGCTGTCGTCGGTGTCGCAAATCGCGTTGCCGGGAATAGGCGCGGTGGGCGGCATGGTCGTGCCGGCCGCTATCTATGCCTGGATCAACTGGGGCGATGTCGAAGCCATGAACGGCTGGGCCATCCCGGTCGCCACCGACATCGCGTTCGCGTTAGCGCTCCTGAGCGTATTTGGCAGCCGCGTGCCGGTCGCACTCAAGGTCTTCCTGCTCACACTGGCGATCTTCGACGACCTCGGTGCGATCGTGATCATCGCGCTGTTCTATTCGGGCGACTTATCGCTGACGGCGCTCATTGTCGGCGCCAGCGCGCTGGTAGTCGCTGTCGCGATGAACCGGCTCGGCGTGAGCCGCACGTCGAGTTATATCCTCGTCGGTATCGTTCTCTGGATCGCCGTCCTGAAATCAGGAGTGCATGCGACGCTGGCTGGCGTGTTGATCGCATTCTGCGTGCCGATGCGAGATGCGGAGGGACGGTCACCGCTGCGAGAACTCGAACACGACCTGCACGGGGCCTGTCGCTTGCTGGTCTGTCGGTCGACGACTTAACACACCCGGTGACGCTGGGCGTCATTGGCGGGCTCGTGCTCGGCAAGCCGCTTGGCATCCTCGGCATGGTGGGACTCGCCGTCGCGCTCAAGCTGGTGCGTCTGCCCGACGGGATTACCTGGGCGCGTCTCGTCGGTGTGTCTTTCGCCTGTGGCATCGGCTTCACGATGAGTCTGTTCATCGCCGGCCTGGCGTTCGAACACGGTACGGGTGAGTATCTGAGCGTCGACAGACTCGGGATCGTCGTAGCGTCTCTGATTGCCGCCGGGCTCGCGTGGCTCGCGTTTCACTTTAGCTTGCCGAAACAGCCGCGGGCGGCCGACTGATGGCAGAGCCGCGGCGCACAAAGCCCTATGCTCGCTATGCCGTCGGCTTTGTCGCTGCGCTTCTCTTGCTATCGCTGGTGTTCGTCTTGCTGCCGATGCGCTATCAGGGTCGTATCGTCGAGGTTGTCACGTTCGGTGACTGGCCGCTTGAATGGGCCGCCCGAAGACACTTCGATCGAAAACAGGTTGAACTCCAGGTCATCGTGGATTTCATTCAGTCGAGCCCCGGCATCGAGTCCCTCAGCATCACACCATCTGGATTGGGCTCAATGACGTCCGATGAAGGCGGGGCCCAGGAAGAGGTGGAGGCACCCAATATCATTGAAGCGCTTCTGTCTGTCGAAACTCGGCGCGTCAACGTGCACGAGGGTCATCCGCACGTGGTTCTCACCGGCACCGAGTACCGAGCCGGGTGTGATTTCATGATCATCTATGCCCGAACGGGCACTGAAGGTGACAATTATCCGAGTTGCGATGACCTGGGGGCGCGGCAACGAGGGCCGTTCGGAAGCTGCGCCATCCGTCTTGATGATGACTGGTTACTGATTTACGAGTGGCTGACGCGAGACATAGAGGAACTGGAAGAGGCGCTCGACCAACTGCCCGGATCGAACACCTGAAGGAACCGACGGCGTCAGCTCGACTTCTGAGCGTCGTCGTACATCTTCGTGAGGAAAGTCCGAATCGCCGGGACGGCCTCTTCACGCGTCATAAGTTTTTGTTTTTCCAGAACTTTTGCCATGTCGTGGATTGAGCGCTTGCCGTCGATCAGCGACATCATGAACGAATAGATCTGCGTTGTCATGGCCTGGGTGCGGAATGCGTGAGTGAGCGGCACCGGCTCCTTACCGGTCACGATCCAGTCGGGCAGGGCGCGATGCCGCGGCACTTTCTTGACGTCCTTTTCTTTGTACGCCGCGAACGAGAACACGCGTTCCTGACGTCCGTGACGGCTCGCGGGCGAGCACATGTACGGGATCGTGGCTTCCGACACATACGGATCGGAGAAACCGTTCTCGGCAACAATCGCTTTAGTCTCTTCGGGGCTGTACCGGCGCGTTCGCTTCGGCGAGTCGAAGGCCAGCGAGCCGAAGTTCACCCAGCGACCGTCCTTCTTCAACAGTGAGTTGATGCGGCTCGCGAACACCGGCAGGTCCTCGCTGATGATATCGATGAGCCAAGGCGTGACGACCGTGTCGAACGAGCCGGCCGCGAACGGCGGTCTCAATGCGTCTCCCAATACCAGCTCGAAGCCGTCACGCGCGATCTCGGGCGCTGCAAGAGTCCGCGATACCGCGTCGTCCTCGAACGTGCGCGGCGCGATCGGGAATTCGTAGAGCTTCAGCGACTCGCCCGATGTGACGCACTTGCAGATCAACAGAAGCATCGGATTGAAGTCCAAAGCGACGGTCGTCGTCGCGCCCATCTGCATATGAATGTCGTAGGCGAGACGGCCTGCACCGGCCCCGAGCACGAGCGTGTTACCCATCTCCGCACTGTCCTGCGTGACAGAACGAATCTGCTTCAGCGACGCCTCGTTCTCCTCGTCGCCCCACGCCCAGTCGCGATGCACATTGTTGTAGTAGGTATTCAGACCCTGATCGGTCGGCAGTCGCGTCCTTAGCGCGAGCAGGGACTCGTAGTTCGCCGTCATGGACTGGACGTCCATCGGGCTCAGTAACTTCGCGAGCGCCCGTTTGTGCGCGTCCACGGACTTTCTGTAACGTTCCGAGCGCCTTCGCGTGAGCTGGCGGAGATCCTTGTTCTTCAACTCGACATCGAGTTGACTGATCTCGTGGCTGAGCTTCGTCAGCGCGTTCTGCAGCCGGTTGCGCCACTCGCCGATACTGGCCTCCGGCTCGGCGAACAGCCACGGTATGCCGTCGACGGACGGGAACTCGATCTTGCAGGCACCGCAAGAGTAATGGCCGTCGCTTTCGTCGAGCGGCGCTTTATCGCAGCGGGGGCAGGCGAGGAAGTCGGAGAGGGCTGTGGTCATGGACTACGCTTCGATCGGTGCATGCTCGTCATGATAGCCAGTCGTTCGTTGGCCGTCGTCAGCCAGATCACAGAAATCCGCATCAATTGACTCGCCTGCACCGTCCTTTTCAATCCTCCGGCCCGGGTTCGTCGATCGGGATGCGGCCAGACGTAGCCTGGCGCGCTACTGAGCCCTCTGGATATTGCTCCGACGGCGCACATCAGCTGCTGATCCTGGTGTTGTGTCGAATTTGGGCGCGCAACGACGCCCGGGCTGGTTCATGCGGGCGGGCGCGCTACCGGTCTCGCAGCATATGGCCAAAAAAAACGGCCAGTCAAATGACTGGCCGCTTCTTCGTGGATAGCTCCGGGGTAAGAGCTACTTACGGGTTGGCGAAAACGCCTTGGTTGTCCCTGCTCATGGCAGAACCAGGTCCTTCTGGCAGAATTTAGATCGGGTTAGCGACCGTCCCGTTAACAATCGGCGTGAAGGCCGTGAGGCTGTCCTGCATGGCTGCGTTGCCCAAACCGTGGTTCGGGAAGCGCGAAGCGAACAGGTTCTGTTCGTTGTGCAGTGCCATGTAGTTCAACAGCACGGTATTTACGAGCAGCGGTACGTTGTTCGCTGCAGGTGTTCCCGCACGCTGTACCGAACCGTCTGCACTCATATAGCCGATCTGCTGGTGGATCGCTTGCTCCGCCGGCGTCGCGCCCATAATCGTCGGTCGACGAGTCGGGTTGTAGACGAGGAAGAACGCGCCCGCGGTCGATGAGTTGTCACTCGACCACTCGCCCTTGCCTCGACCGTCGACCGAGTTGTCGATCGTGCCGTTCGAGGACAGCGAGCCGTCAGAGAACACGTACATCATGACCGGCGTATTGAGGCGTGCGGCATACTCGAGCACTGCGCCCATGCAGCGGCCAGCGCGGAAGTCTTTGACCTCGCCCTCGGCACGTGCACCGCCGTGGTAGTCGTAGCCGCCCATCTCGATGGTGCCTGCGCCGGCGTAGCCGTTCAGAACCAGCTTCATGACAGATGCCGTCTTGCGGAACTCGGAACCGTCCCGGCCGCCGGCGTTGAACTCGGCCTCCGTGAAGATGCCCGTGCCCGGCGCTCCCGGCTGGTCGACGATCATCGGATCGAGACCCGGATCGATCGGCACGCCGCCGAAGCGATCGGCGATGTCGGCTGCCTTCAGGTAGCCGCAACGCACCAGCTCCTTGATGACGGCGTCGTTCGTGATTTGCGTGTTGACGTTGTTCATCTTCTCGTCGGTGAGACGATAAATGGACTCCATAACCGCAGTCGCGTCGTCGCGGCTCAGGATGCCGACGAGTTCGCCGGTATCGACGAGGTTCGTGACGTCCGAGGGACGGTCGACCTTGGTCGGACGCAGCTCGGGATCGTAGAGCATCATCGGCAGATCCGAGTTGCCGCCCGAGTCCGTGTTCTCGGAACCGGCCAGCGTCAGAATCGAACCGTCAGCGCCCGCACCTGCAATACCCATCATCGGGTTATGCGGATTGTTGCCCGTATCGTTGTCCGAACGTGCCGGGATCACCGCACCGTTGATGAGCGCTTCGCGCCCTGGCGTCAGGGTTTGCATGATGCCGCGGCGGAACGCCGAGTCAAGGTGGAAGCCCAGGCCCAGGTCGAAGTTCGCGTAAGGCAGCTGCAGTGCCGGATCGGTCAGACCCGGGATCATATCGCCCGGCAGGCCCATCTTTTCGTAACCCTGAGTCGACAGGAAGTCCAGCTGTCCGCCCTGTTGGCCGGCGAGGACATTCGAGTTCAGGATATTCGCGCCGCCCGCGAGGTCGAAGCAGATGAACGGGATCTTGCCGGCACCGTTGGTCGCGATCTGGCAGGGGTTCTGCAGCAGATTCGCGAGGTCGGGTGACAGCGCCGCATACGCTTCGCGCGGGTTTGAGAACAGACTCAAGACTCCGCCGCCGAGGGTGTAGGCCGCACCGGACATGAAGCCCTGAGCGACAAACTGGCGACGCGTGACAGGACGCGGATGATCTCCGTGTAGCTGCGGCGCATCCCAGTGCCGTGCATTTCGTCGTTTAGCCATTGCTATATTCCTTTCGTCCTGTCTGTTTACTGAACCAGCGTTACACCGCTACCGAGAGTAGCTGCGCATACGCCCTTGGCGATCGAACGTGTGTCCGAGCCGCCAGCGATCAGTCGATCGATGAGATTATCGGGGCGACCGCCAGCCGCGCTGAACGATGCCAGCTCGGTGTAGACCGTCGCGAACGTCGGCTGTGTTCCCAGCGTCGGACCGGTACGTGCGTTGCCGACGATGTTCGTGATCAGCGGATCGACGAGCAGGTCACGCGGTGCCGGAGACGGTCCGCCAGCCAGTACGGTCGCCGGGTTGCCGTTGAAATTCAGGCCCGGGAAGTACGTGGCCGCTGACGGACTCTCGACGAGTGCGTTGCAGTACTCGATCGCGAGCTGAGCGATTGCGACCTGATGCGACGACAGGAACGTCGTGACGTCTTCCACGGCCGGCAGCGACTGCCGGAGCTCCTGGTACGTCATGTCGACGGCCGGTGTTGTCGGATCGACGCCGGTTACGGCCGCAAACGTTGCATTGATCTCGTCGAACGTGCGTACGCCCACTTGCGATACCGGCACCAGATCGTTCTCGCTAATGACCAGCATCGGATCGTCCGGCCGGTTGAAGCTTGCGGCCGACAGGCGATCGAAGGTCAGGAAGAACTCGTCGTCATCCGGTCCCTTCTCGAGCGGCAGTACGGCGCCCAGTATCGAAAGCGGCTGACCGAGTTCCTGGAACAGGGCTGCGGACAGCGTCTGATCCATATTCGCGTAACTCTGACCCACCGGCGCCTCCTGACCGTTCATCGCGATCCGCATGCCTTGCAGCGGGATGCCTTCCGGCGTCGAGCCGTCAAGCGTGATGAAGTGCGGCTTGTCGAACAGGTACGCGTAGGTGTCGTACTGCGCGACCTCGAAGAGGACGTAGGACGACTGCGCGGGTGCCTGCAGGATTTCCGAGATGTCGAACAGCAGGTAGAACTTCTCGCCTACGCCCACATCGAAGTTCTGCTGAACCTGCTCCTGCGTAAGCGCGCGGCGATGAATCGCGGCAAGACGAACCGTGCCCTGCCAGAGACCGTCGCCGGAAGCCTCGTTGCCGAGTACCAGTGCGAACGTGTCCTGCCAGTCGATCAGCGTACCGCCCGGAACCGGGTCGGTCTGCGACACGAGAATGCCGTTGACGTAGATCTGACGGCCCTCGATCGGATCGTAGGTTGCGACAACGTGCTGCAGCGTAGCCTGCAGTACTTCGGCAGCATCCGGCGTCGACAGTGCCGGATCGCCGTTCAGGCTCGTCTCGTTGGTGCGCAGCAGGAAGTCGTAGTTATACAGAGTCTGCTGCAGCGTGAAGTTACGTGCCGTATTGCCGGCGGAGTAGCTGACGATGCGCGACATCTCCTGGGTCACGTTGGCCGGCACGACCCACGCCTCGATCGAGAACTCACCCGATTCCTGCAGGATATCGAAGAGTTTCCTCGAGGCTGTCGTCGAGCCCTGAGCCTTACCGTCGTTGATCGTGATGCCCCAACCGCCGTACCACTCGACGTCACCCGAGAAGTTAAGGTCGATGGCCGGATCGACACCTGAGGTGTCGTAGGCGATCAGGCCGGAGCCCGTCTTGAACTCCCAGAGTGCGATCTGGGCGTCCTCGTAACGGTTGCCGCCCGAGGCAATGATGCCGTCGGTGAGGCGCACCGCCTTACTGAAGACGAGGTTCGGATCGACGGTGGTCGGCGTGATCAGGCCAGCGTAGTTCGCGATCGCATTTTCCATGGTGTTCGCGTCCGACGCACAACTGCCGGACCAGCAATTATGGAACTCAGCGCCGAGACGAATCACGAAGCGCGAATTGCTTGGGTCGTCGAGGTTGATCTTGGACTTGGCCGCATCGTAGGCGACGTTCACGTCAGGATCTGCGAAGTACGGCTGGATCGGCGTCGCCGCTTCCGAGCTGTGACAGTCCTGGCAGTACTGCGTCAGGATCGGCTGATGCAGCAGCGATTCGAACGACGGCGGGCCGAAAGCATCCGCGGGGAAGTTGCGGCTCGATCCCGGATCACTCGACACCGGAGGCGTCAGCACGATCTGGCGGCCACCGCCAGCGCCGTCGCCGGTCCAGTTCTCGATCCACGTCGTCATGATAGCGGCGCAGACGTTCGGGTCGGTGACCCAGCAGTTATGCCCCGTCTGTACCTTGGAGACAACCGTAGACAGCGCCGGCTGCTGCGTGTCGATCAGGGTAAGTGCGATGTCATAGGCCATGTTGACGTCGTCATTACGGACGAACATCGGGCTCTGGTTAACCGATTCGTTGTGGCAGCCGCCGCAGCGGTCCGTTCCCCGGGCGTTCGACCAGAACTCCTGTTGGAACTTGAGAACATCGTCGTCACGAGCAACCGGACCCGTGTAAGGGTTGCTGCCCGTGTTGCCACCACCCTGAGGCGGCGGCAGTTCGGTCGTCGATGCACCGCCACCGCAGGCTGCAAGCACGAAGCTCGCAAGAATTACCAGCAGTACGCTTTTTGCGTTAGTCATAGTCCTGTCTCCCTACTGGCCCATGCAGTGAACGGCCACGTCAGCGAATACCTGCCTCATGCGGTAGCCGGACTGACGGAACGTCGTGGTGATAGCGTCGACCGCATTGCGATCGTTGATGTCTTCGGGGTCGCGCAGGCAGATCGAGCGGAATACCTTGCGAACCTGGCAGGACGCAAACGCCTGGCTGTTGCCGAGCTCTTCACCCATCGACTTCGCACCGTTGCCTTCACCGGGAAGACCGGGGTCGAAACCGAGGTACGAGTTCTGACCTCTGCGCCAGTAGTTCTCCCATTGGTCATCCTGAGTGCGGAAACCCTGCGGGAAGTTGAGGTCGTTGTTGAAGTACTTCGGCTGCACGATACCGGCCGTGTACTCGAGGCTCATTGTCGTCTCGTTCCAGTTGTAATACGCGTATGCGGCAGCAAGCGGGTCCATGCCCGTGTGGCAGCCGATGCAGTTGTTCAGGAACAAACGGCTGTCGCCGCCCGGGCTGCGCGATACGTCCTGCCGGATGCGGTCCGGCGAAAGAGCCGGATCGTGCATCTGCTCCATGTCGTTACACATATGATTCATGAGCGTGAAGCGGAACATCGCGCGATTGGTGCCGGCTACGAAGAACGCTTCGGAGGCGGCACGCGAGGTCATGACGCCAGCGGTTGCCGACGAGGGAATACCCTGAACCGACGACTGCGGCGCGCTGACCAGATCGTCGCGCAGATTCACGTTGTTGGACTCGAGCTGCGCGTAGTGATCGTTGCTGTTCGCAGCAGGGGCTGCAGGTACTACGCCGGGACGGCCGACGTATGTCAGGTCCGCGGAAAGCAGCGTGTTGAACGGAATATCGTCGCGCACCATTCCGATAACGGTCGCGACGTAGTCGTTCAGCGGAACGAACACGGATTGATCGCGGTTCGTCCAGGGTGCTGCGAAGTTTTTCAGCGTGACGTTATAGAAGCTGACATTGTCCATCGCAATGTAGGCCGCACACGTCGCACCGGTGACACCGTAGGTTGCGCAGGACGGCTCCGTGCCGTTGATGGCATCTTCCATCCGCTGCAATACGTTGTTTACAGGGTCAGTCGAAGCAGGCACTCCGGCGATTCGATTATGAATCTGTGCCGCCTGCTCGCGCGGTCCCGCGCTGACTGGCAAGGCAACGGCTGCCGAAAGCACGACGGCGAGCAACGCTCGCGTCAGCCCGGCAAAACTGTTCTTCGTCCATGTAGATTTTTTCATAACGATTCTGCTCACGAACTGGTCGTTTAAAAAAAAGGATCACTACTTAACTACCAAGTAATGAATGCGTAGGCCGAGGGAACGATCAGCGTGCCAGAGAGTTGTTCTCAATGCCGTGAATACATTCACAGTCCTGACACCCCCGCCGGTTCCGATGCCCAAAGCTCGTAGCGGCCTATGTGTTGTAAAGCAATTGCTGTGCCAGTCCCCGGAGAGGGCAGCAAATACCATTAAAATATCTTTAGGTTCAATGTCTTACAGGGCGGGGTGCGGAGCGGTCCGAAGTGGCTATATGTCAAGTCACTGTCTGTGCCTGCACACAATCATTATGCCCGGAAACGCTAAGCTACTGATTCGATACGGCTTCGCAACTGTCGCCGAAGGGAGACAGTAACCTCCGACATCGGCAGTTCATGACAACAGAGACCTTCGCTCGAATGTTCACGCGGTTTCTAGAACAGTGCGTGCGGGGCTACTGGCGACTGCGCAAACTGAATTGGAACCAATCTGCGATCAGGATCGTGTACCTGAACAGACCGTCGTTTCGGATGGTCCCTCGTCGGCGAAGGAGTGTCGCGAAAGTGCATGCAGAATGGATTTGACAATGCGCACTGTCGGGTTTTTTCGACATTACATTGGCATTGCCAGCTCTTTTATACTGCGCTCGAAACCGTCATTCGAACCGGCGCAATGGGCAGCGACGGTTCAGCTGGCGTGACTGTTCGCGAGTGTCAGAGTTTCCGCGGTTTGTGATCGTGTTAACGGTAGTTGGCGCTCTCGACGTTCACTATTCATTGTTGTTTGGACAGTGGGATGGTGCGTTTCAAACTTCGTAGCGCGGACAAGGATTCCCGTCGCCGCGACTGAGATGTACTGCGTGAACTCTTGTTCACGCCCCAGCTGCCCGGATTCGAGGTAAATGCCATGAACATGCAAACGAGACAGAACAGGGAAGGAACCTCCATTGCGGCGAAACTCGCTGCAGTGCTTTCTGTGTCAGCATTCATTGTCGCCTGCGACGGCGCTAATCAGGGTGTGCAGATCGGCAACGGTCAGCAAGCCGACCCTGTCGTCATTGATTTTCCGATCGCGTATGTAAAAGCGCCGATCCCGGTCGACGACAACGGTGAATTCGAGCAATCGGATCTGCGTGAGCAAATCACGTTCGAGCCCGGCGGCGATCTCTACTTCAAGGATCGCGCTTCGCCCAGTGCGCTCGACGTCAACATCACCGAACGCGTTACCCAGGGCATGGGCGCCGTGCGCGACGTGGAGATGGCCTATGATGGCAGCGCTGTGCTGTTCGCCATGCGCTATCCGTTCGACCCGAACGTAGACGTCGAAGATCAGGTCCCGACCTGGAACCTTTGGGAGTACACGTTCGAGACCGATGAGTTGCGGCGGATCATTACCTCGGATCTGACCGCTGAGATCGGCCACGACATCATGCCCAAGTATCTCCCCGACGGGCGCATCATCTTTGCGTCAACACGCCAGACGCGCTCACAGGCGATCTTGCTGGACGAAGGCAAGGCCGGCTTCCCGGCGATGGACGAGGACGAGGAAGAGTTCGCGTTCAATCTGCACGTCATCAATGATGACGGCACCGGCGTCGAGCAGGTGACATTCAATCAGAGCCATGATCTCGATCCGGCAGTGCTTGCCGACGGTACGGTCGTGTTCAGCCGTTGGGACAATGCGGGTCCCCGTAACAACGAGATCAACCTGTATCGTATTAACCCCGATGGCTCGAACCTCGAACTCTACTACGGCAGTGAGTCGCACGACACGGGCGCCGGCGGTTCGACGATTCATTTCATGCAGCCTCGACAGGCTGAGGACGGCCGAACGTTCGCACTGATCCGGCCGTTCACGGATACGGAAGGTGGCGGTGAGGTCATTGCGATCGACACGCCGCAGTACGTCGAGAACACGCAGCCGCTCGCCATCAACATTGGGATACTGAACGGACCGGCGCAGGAAGATGCGACGATCAATCAGGTGTCGACCGCGCCCGGTCAGCCGTCACCCGGCGGCCGTTATTTCTCCGTCTACCCAATTCAGGATGGCACCGGCCGCATGCTCGTCAGCTTCAGTCAGTGCCGCCTCACCGAGATCCTGCCTGATGACGACATGGATCCGATGACGCCGAACCCGACGCAGATCGTGCCCTGCACGGACGAGCGGCTCGCGAACGTTGTCGCACCTGATCCGGATGCGGATCCGCCCATCGTCGCGGCAGAGGGCGACTTTATCGTTGCACCTCCGCTGTACGGGATCTGGATCTACGATCCGCGCGATCAGACGCAGCTGCCGGTCGTTCCGGGTGAGGAAGGCTTCATGTTTACTGAAGTCGTGTCCGCCGATCCGCGGTCGACGCCGCCGGTGATATTCGACGGATCCAGGGATTTCACACTTGACCCCACATTCCCGTTTGCGGCACGTGGCGAGGCGGTACTGAATATCCGCAGCGTCTACGACTTCGACGGCACCGCTGTCCTGGACATCAATGCGCTTGCCGATCCGGCGCAAACGACAGCGGACATGCGCCCCGGACGCTTCCTGCGCATCGAAAAAGCCGTATCGATTCCGGACGAGGATCTGCTCGACATCGACAACACCGCGTTCGGTGTCACGACGGCGTTCGGCATGAAGGAAATCGTCGGCTACGCAATGATCGAGCCCGACGGATCCGTGATGGCGCGTATTCCCGCGAATACGGCGCTCATGCTCAGTATCGTCGATGCGGACGGTAAGCGCATCACTGCGCGCCACAACAACTGGCTTACGGCCGTGCCTGGCGAAGAGCTGCAGTGCACCGGTTGCCACGTCGCGAACAGCGGTGTCTCGCACGGCCGCCGCGGCGCATTCGACTCCGATTGGGCGGGAGCGCCAACCGCGGGTGTCGAATTCCCGAACACCGATTCGCAGTGGTACGCCGGCGACATCGGCGACACCATGGCGGAAATCCGCGCGGCGATTACCTGCGTGACTGACAGTTGCTCGTCGCTCGACACGTCGATGAATGTCGTATTCCGAGACGTGTGGACCGATCCTGCAGTGCGTGCGCCGGATCCCGATATCGACTATCTGTACAGCAGTCTGACGACGCCTGCGCCGACATCGGCCGGCTGTCTTCAGAACTGGCAGTCGAACTGCCGGTCGGTCATCAACTACGAGACGGTGATTCATCCGCTCTGGAGCCAGCCGCGGATCGTCATGGTCGACGACGATAACGACCCCATGACGCCCGACGTACCGCTTCTGGATGCGAACGGCTTGCCCGTCAACGACAATTGCCTGAATTGTCACACGCCGATCGATCCGGCCAACGCGCAGGTGCGCGTGCCGGCCGGCCAGCTCGAATTGCAGGACGGTCTGTCGCCAGACGAGCCAGATCACTTCCATGCCTATCGCGAGCTGTTAGTTACTGATAACCTTCAGGAAGTGGTCAACGGAGCCCTTGTGGATTCACAGCAGGTGATCGGCGTCGATATCGACGGCAACCCGATCCTCGACGTGATACCTATTGCTTCGCCAGCCACCGTCAATGGGGCCACCGCGTCCGGCGATTTCTTTGGCCGGTTCGAGGACCCCAACGATCTGCACTACAACATCTTGTCGCCATCGGAGAGACGCTTAATAGCGGAATGGTTGGATGTCGGAGCCCAGTACTACAACAATCCCTTCGACGCTCCGGTTAACTAGTCTCCCGTGGCTTCTGGTTGCCCTTTGCTTCCAGGCTCTACTGACAGGACAAGTTCAGGCGGCCGACGAACTTCGCGAAGTAGCGGTCGCTGACCCGTATCTCGAGATGCATACGGGGCCCGGTCGCGGCTACCCGATTTTTCACGTTGTCGATCGCGGCGAGAATATCTCGATCCTTATGCAGCGCACGGACTGGTATCTGGTCCGCGACGCCAATGGCGATGAGGGCTGGGTCGATCGCGCGCAGATGGAACTCACCCTCAATCCGGACGGCAGCGAAGTGGACTTCAGTCGCGCGACGATTGAAGACTTCACGAATGCCAAATGGGAAGCCGGCGTACTGGCCGGCGACTTCGGCGGCGCCAACAGCGTTGCCGTCTACGGCAGCTACTCGCTCAACCCGTATGTCTCCGTAGAAGCATGGGGTTCACAGATTCTGGGAAATTTTTCGAACGGCTGGACCGCGAGTGTTAACGTCGTTCATGAAGCCTTTCCCGAATGGCGTGTTTCGCCGTTCTTCACGCTCGGCGCCGGGGTCATCCATACGGAGCCCAAGTCGACGATCATTCAGGGCGAGGACCGAACGGATCAGATCGGACATGTGGGCGCCGGGTTCCGTATCTACGCAACACGACGCTTTTTGCTGCGGGCCGAATACAAGAGTTACGTCGTATTCACGAGCCGCGACGACAATGAGGAAGTAGAGGAATGGAAAGTCGGATTCGCGTTCTTTTTCTGATCGCTCTTGCGGCCATGATGACGGGCTGCGCGGCGACGAAGAACCTGTTCGGCTTCGGTCGCGACGAGGCGCCGCCGCCGACGGCTGAGGCACCGGGACAGGTCATCGACCCCGAGGTCGAGCGACGTGAAATCCGTGAGCCGGCAATCGACAAAGAGGACTTCGAGCTGGGCGCATTCGCCGGCATCATTAGCATCGAAGACTTCGGCTCTGACGTCGTCTACGGCGCGAGACTGGCCTATCACCTGACCGAGGGCTTTTTCGTCGAAGGTACGGTGGGCCAATCCGAGGCCGGCCTGACGAGTTTCGAGATTCTCTCCGGTGGCGCGCGGCTGATTTCCGATTCGGAGCGTACGCTCACCTACTACAACCTGAATCTCGGCTACAACGTCCTGCCGGGTGAGGTCTTCATCGGTGAAGGCCGCGCCTACAACACGAATCTCTATCTGATTGCGGGCCTCGGCTCAACGCGCTTCGCCGGCGATGACCGGTTCACCGTCAATTTCGGTTTCGGCTATCGATTCCTGCTGAACGACTCCGTGGCGTTGCACATCGATTTTCGGGACCACCTGTTCGATATAGACCTGTTGGGCGAGGAAAAGACCGCCCACAACCTCGAGGGCCACTTAGGCTTTACCGTGTTCTTCTGACCCAGTTCACGGTTCGGCAGGCGTCCTGCGGATAAAGTACAGGGTCAGAATATGACAAGAACCGGGCAGCCCCGGTGACTGGCATAAAAGGGTGAAAAGTATGGCAAATAAAGCACTTGGGCGAATTTTGGTCGCGGGACTGCTTGCAGGCCTGCTTTCAGGCTGCGGCAACATCGAACCGTGGGTGAAGCCCTACGAGCGCGATCGCCTCGCCGATCCGATCATGTTCCTCGACGGCGACCCGGTGTCGACGGCCTACATCCAGCACGTCTACGAGGCGCGCGAAGGCGCTCGCGGCGGTGAGGGTGCGGCCGGCGGCGGCTGCGGCTGCAACTAAGGAGTCCCCAATGCGCCGTCTCGGAGCGTTTCTCTTACTTATTCTGCTGGCCGGTCAGGCCTCTGCGGGCGTGCTGCCGGAGGATCGCAGCGACGCGCTGTATCACCTGTACGTCGGTGGCGGCGTCGAAATCGACGGGCCCTCCATACTCGTTCGCAAGCAGGTCGGCCAGAATACGTCGTTCGTCGGCAACTACTACCTCGACTATGTCAGCTCCGCGTCGATCGACGTGGTCACGACGGCGAGCCCGTACAACGAGGAACGCGAGCAGTGGTCGCTGGGCATGGATTACCTTCGCGGCAACACGACGATGAGCGTGAACTACGTCAGCTCGGTCGAATCGGATTTCGACGCAACGACCTATGCACTGTCGATCAGTCAGGACATGTTCGGTGACCTGACGACACTGAGCCTTTCCTACGCCTACGGCGAGGATATCGTCGGCATGTCGACCGACGATACGTTCATGCGCGAGAATCGCCGCCAGCAGTACGGCATCGGAATAACACAGATATTGACGCGCAATCTGATCGCCGCGTTGAATATCGAGACGAGTACCGACGAAGGCTTCCTGAACAATCCGTACCGCACCGTGCGCTACCTGGATTCCGGCAGCGCGCTCGGCTACAGCTACGAGCAGGAGTTGTATCCGAACACGAGGACGACCAATGCCGTCGGCATTCGTGCGCGTTACTACCTGCCGTATCGGGCCGCGATCGAAGGCGAGTACCGGTTCTTCACGGACACCTGGGACATCCAGTCGCACACGGCCTCGCTGACCTACGTCCACCCCTGGGGGCCCTGGACGTTCGAGATCAAGGGCCGTTTTCACGACCAGACCAGCGCGTCATTCTTCCAGGATGTCTTCCCGCGCGCGCAGGCGACCAACTTCCGCGGCCGAGACAAAGAGATCAGTGCCCTGACGAGCCAGACGCTCAGGCTCAAAGCAAGCTACCAGTTCATTCACGAGAACCGTGGCTGGGGCGTGTTCAAGAAGGGGTCGATCAGCGCCTCCATCGACATGCTCAGCGTGGACTACGAAGAGTTTCGGGATCTGCGTTTCGTTGGCGGTGTCGTCGGCGCAGAGCCCTTGTATGCGCTGGACGCCAACGTCATCCAGGTCTTCGTCTCTTTCTGGTACTAGCCGCCGCGGCCGCACGTTGTTTTGGCGCATCCGAAGGACAGGCTCTTCCGCCTATTACAGCGTCTGAAGCAACACTTCGACGAAAACGAACCCACTCGAATACAGGTTGCGCTACTCGCGCTCTTCTTCGCGCTACTTGCGTGGATCGCGGGCGTGCTCGCCGGCAGCGTGCTGGCATTCCTGGTGGTTGCCCTGGCGCCTTCGGGCCCCGACTCCGGCTGGCCCGCCGTGTACACGCTCGTGGGAACGACGTTGCTCGTCGGCATTGCCGGCTCGGTCAGGGCCTGGAAGCTGTATCAGCAGAAGATATCCGCCGACTGAGTCGCTGCCTCCGCGGCCGTCCGCAACGCGTCAGCGAAGTGAGTTGACGCGGAAGAGCGTAATGAGGCGGTCACCAAAGCAGAGGTCGATTTGGTCGAATTGACATCAATTCGCTCGAAGATGCCTGCAGAATCGGTATAAGCGCCAATCTCGCAACGCCGGCCTTTGTCACCTCCCGTGCCGATGCCGCCTGATGCGGCGTACGATCGCCAGCAGGTCAATCCCGGCCGGCTTTCGACAGCATCGCTTTGCGTTGCCGGAGGTCCCCAAACCCGGGTCATCGCGGCGACCGGAGCGCCCTCCCATGCGGTGGCAGTCCGCGTGAAGGTGTCGTCTGCCTGTGGCGGATTACTGCTGCACGCGGCGAGAACCGCGCACACCATTGCCGTGATCCGTTTGATCGTGTCGTCACCCTATCCTCGATCAGCGTTTCCTTCGAAGCGTCATTGCAGCGCCGGCAGGCCTCCCCGGTCGGATACCGCCGGGTGGTAGCATTGCCCGAAGATTCGCGGAGTATTTTGAATGATGATTGCGATCGTCGTAATTGCCCTGTTTGCGGGCCTTTTTGCCGCCCTGTACAACCGGCTAATCCGGAGCCGAAACCGTGTAGAAACCGCGTGGAGCGATATTGACGTGCAACTGCAGCGCCGCCACGATTTGATTCCGCGGCTCGTAAAGGCCGTCGATCAGTACGCCAAATACGAGCGCGCCACGCTGGAAGCCGTCTCCGAGCTGCGCACTGAGGCCATGCGGATCGCCGACGTCGATGCACGCGGTGAGGCAGAAGAAAAATTGGGCGCCGAAGTGGGCCGGCTGATCGCGCTGGCGGAGAGCTATCCGGACCTGAAGGCCAACGAGAATTTCCTGAAGCTGCAGGGTGAGCTGGTCGAGACCGAGAACTACCTGCAATTCGCGCGCCGTTACTACAACGGCTCGGTGCGCGACTACAACACGATGACGGCGACGGTGCCGAGCAATGTCGTTGCGAGCCTGTTCGGCTTTTCAGAGCGTCCGTTCTTCCAGAAGTCGTCGGATGACGCGGCCGCCGTGCCACTCGTGGATCTGGGGAGCGTAGAATGAGAGCTGCACTCGTTTTCCTGTTGCTCGCTTTCTCGACCGCCGCGGGCGCCAGCGAGCGCATCCTGTCCTTCCACAGCGAGATCCGCGTCATGTCCGACGGCTGGATCGAAGTGACCGAGACCATACGCGTGCGCGCCGAGGGTGACCGAATCCGGCGCGGCATTTACCGCGACCAGTACACCGACTACGAGGACCTCCTCGGCAACCGCTACGAATGCGAGATACGGCCGATGGCGGTGCTTCGGAACGAGCAACGCGAGAACTTCCATACGATCGACATCGATCGCGGCATTCGCACGTACTTCGGCAGCAGCGATCGTTACATCACGCCCGGCGAGCACACTTACCAGTACCGATACCGCGCTAATCGCATGCTCGGCTTCTTCGAGGAGCACGACGAGCTGTACTGGACGGTAACGGGCTTCGACTGGGCGTTTCCGATCGATCGCGCGACCGCCAGAGTAACCCTCGACTTCGACGAGCCCCCGGGTGAAGTGGAGTTCGAGGCGTATACCGGACGCTATGGTGCCAAAGGCAGCGACTACACGGCCCGACAGGAAGCGCCGGGCGTCGTCTTCTTCGAGGCAAATCGGCCGCTGTCACCGGTCAACGGTCTCACGATCGTCGTTGGCTGGGAGAAGGGCTTCGTCGCCGAGCCTACGCGGGCACAGAAGATTGGCTGGCTGCTGCGGGACAATACGAATGCGCTCGTCGCGCTCGGCGGCTTCGTATTGCTGTTGGTGTGGTATCTGCCGATCTGGCGTCGCTACGGCAAGGATCCCGATCCCGGTGTGTTGGTCACGCGCTACGAACCGCCCAAAGGGTACTCGCCGGCGTCGCTGCGCTATATCCGCCAAATGGGCTACGACAATAAGACCATGACGGCGGCGATCGTCAGTCTGGCGGTCAAGGGCTATTTACGCATCGTCGAGCAGGACGAGGTCCACATCCTCTACAAAGAAGATCCAGGACCTCGCGCAGAACCGCTCGCGCCGGGTGAGGATAAGCTGTACTCGTATCTTTTCGATTCGACCGGAATTACGGAACTTAAGACCGAGAATCACGAGCGCATCGGCTTGGCGAAGAGCGTGCATGCCGGATCGCTGGAAGTCGATTACAACTACAAATACTTCAAGAAGAACAGCCTGCTTAACGTGCCCGGCATCCTGATCGCGATCGCGACCGTCATCATCGCCGTCAATATCGGCCCGGGTCCGGGTTTCTTCGCGATAGCAGTTGTCGTCGCCAACTTCGTGCTGCTGGCGGTGTTCGCGATGATCATGGGACGACCTACGGCGCGCGGCCGTCACCTGCTCGACGAGATGATTGGATTCAAGGACTATCTCGAGGTCGCCGAAAAGGACGAACTCAATCTGCGAAATCCGCCGGAAAAGACGCCGGAGTTGTTCGAACGCTATCTGCCGTATGCGCTGGCGCTCGGCGTCGATCAGGAATGGGCCGAGAAATTCGCGGACGTCCTTGCAGCCGTCCGCACACCTGACGGCGACGCCTATCACCCGCTGTGGTACTCCGGTTCGTGGTCCAGCTCCAGCCTGTCCAAAGCGACTACGGGTCTCACCAGCAGCCTGAATTCATCGGTTACGAGTTCTGTAACGCCGCCAGGCTCGTCGTCTGGCGGTGGCGGCGGGGGCTTCTCCGGCGGTGGTGGCGGCGGTGGTGGTGGCGGCGGCTGGTAAACCGCCCAGAGTCATCTCGACCGACCCCCGCGCTATTCGATCGCTTCGGACTCATCCAGCGCGGTGATCATCGAACTCGCCAACAGGAACTGCCGGCATTTTTCAGGATCCGAGGCGATAGCGCGATAGCGCGACAGGCGACGTTCGTGCGTCCCCATGTCCTTGACCGCCATGCGCGCGCGATTCGCCAGCGCCATGGGAAGAACGCGATTCGCGATCGCGTGCCGCCGCTGGCGGTCGTAACGGAACAGCAGATCGTCGTCGCCGCCGTTGAGTACCTCGGCGAGCTTCGAAGCGAGATTGACGGCGTCGTGGATGCCGGCATTCATGCCCATGCCGCCGCTCGGTGGATTCACATGGGCGGCATTGCCGGCGAGCAGCACCCGACCGACTCGGAAGCGCCTGACGCAGCGCTCACGCAGCACCCAGGGAGCTATGCCGATGATCTTCGCGTCGCGCGCATCCGGGTGGATGTAGCCGAGCAAATCGCGGATGTTGCTCTCATCGGCGGTTGCATCCAATTCATCGACGTCTGCGTGCAGGCTCACGCGCCAGTAGTTCTTCAGCCGAAGCAGGGCGAACGGGCCGCGATTGGACCAGCAGTAGCTGACGTCGCTTAGATCTTGCAGGTGCTCGTGAAACGGGAAATTTGTCGCGACGAGAATCGTACCGTGAGCGTTGGTATCGCGTTCGAACTTGATTTGAGAGGCTTCGCGGACCGCGCTCTGGGTACCGTCCGCGCCGACGACCCAAAACGATTGCAGCGAATTGCCTGTCGAGGTTCGCAGCGTGACGAGTTCACTGTCCTGACGGAGGCTTTCGACCCGTGTTCGAAACTCGATGTGCACGCCGTGCTCGGCGAGCGCATCGATAAGCAGGCGGCCAAGCTCGCGTTGCTCGACCTGCAGCCGGAACGGATGCTCGGTAGCGTCCGCGATCGCGTCGAGATCGAAGGTGACGTGCCTGTTGCTCTCGTGTTGGCGAATCTGCCAGCGGCCGACTTTGCGGCCCAGCTGCACGAGCGATGCTGTAATCCCGAGTTCATCGAGCATGTCGAGCGTCGGCGGGTGCACCATGGATGCTCGCATGCGGCGATCGATGGTCTCGGCGGCATCGACGATTCGAACCGTGACGCCCACGCGGGTTAGTGCCCAGGCGGTGGTCAGCCCTACTGGACCCGCGCCGACAATTAGGACCTGCGCGGGCTCTGTCATGATCGGAATCGTTGCATGACCGCCTCGAGACTCGATGTTGAGTATAGACCCATTATCGCTTGGCGATAGGCGATTCGGCGTGCGGAGATGGCGATGTCTCTGTAACAATAGGCATTCGACGCGGTCGAACTCTTTTCCACGAATACGAAGGCAGGCCTTTGCAACCCCAACGCTACAGTCATCAGTCGACAGGCTCGATTCCCAACGTCATCTTCGCGCTGTTGATCATCAACGGACTCGCGTTCGCCGCGCAACAATTCCTGCCGCATCCGATGGTGCCTGAGATGGACCAGCTGATCTGGAACCTGGGCCTCTGGCCGCCGGGAGCGCAGCAGCCGCTGCCGCAGTTCATGCCGTGGCAGCTCGTCACTTACGGCTTCCTGCACGGCGACATCATGCACATCGTGTTCAACATGTTCATGCTGTGGATGTTCGGCCGCGAGATAGAAATGGTCATGGGACCGCGCCGGTTCCTGATCTATTTCCTGGTCTGCGTTGCGGGCGCCGGGCTGGTACAGCTCATCGTCGCGAAGTTCACGGGTGGCTACTATCCGACTATTGGTGCGTCGGGCGGTGTGTTCGGCATCCTGCTGGCCTTCGGGCTCACGTTCCCGAACCGCATGATCATGCTGCTGTTCCCGCCGATTCCGATGCCGGCCAAGTACATGGTCGTGTTCTTCGGCCTTCTCGAGCTGTACCTCGGTGTTAGCGGCAGCGCCCCTGGTATTGCGAACTTTGCCCATCTCGGCGGGATGTTCTTCGGCTTCCTCCTGATTCAGTACTGGACCAGGTGGAGTCGCCGGTGACCGCTTCACTCCTTGCATTGGCGCTCGCGACCACCGTGCTCGGCACAACACTCGGCGTGGCGGGTGCGGGTCTGGCGCTGTCCAGGCAGGGCGACTGAAGTCGAGTCAGGCGGCGAGGCCGCCGTCGATCGGGATGGCTGTGCCCGTGATGTGGGTCGCCGCATCGCCAGCGAGAAACAGCACGAGCGTCGCCACTTCTTCGGGTGTTGCAATGCGGCCGTTCGGGCTGTAGGTCGCCACTTCTTCGAGGAACTCGTCCACTTCCATTTTTGCGGCGCCGGCTCCACCGGCCAGCATCGGCGTGTCCACGCCTCCCGGGCAGATCGCGTTAATCCGGATGCCATCAGCCGCGTAGTCCTTCGCCATGGCCTTCGTCAGCATGTTCAGAGCGCCCTTGCTGGTCGCGTACGCGGTCGTACGCTTGCCGGCGCTGAGCCCCCAGTAAGACGAGATGTTGACGATGCTGCCCGCCGTTTCCCTGAGGTGCGGTATGGCTGCCCGGCTCAGGTAGAACGGCACGTCCAGATTGACGGACATCGTGTCCCGCCAGTCGTCGTCCGTAGTCTCGGTGGCGCTGCCTCGGAGGAGGATGCCCGCCGAATTCACGAGGCAGTCCAGACTACCGAACTCATCGATGGTATCGGCGATAAGCTCGTCGCAGTCCTCGCTCGCCGACAGCTCTCCGGACCAGGTAGCGATGCTCTCCGAAACATCGGCGACCTCGGCAAGGCGGCCCTCGTCGCGGCCGGCCGCCATGACCTCCCAGCCCGCATCCGCAAACGCAATGGCAATGGCTGCTCCGATGCCAGAGCTTGCACCAGTAACCAAGACAACGCTCATGTTGAAATCCCAGCGGGCCCGAACGAGCCAAGGAGTGTATCGTATGCGCGAGACGGCTTGGGTAAGTATATGCGGGCGGCGCCGGCCGCGATTGATGAGGAGCGTGTCGACTTGGCAAGCATCGACCTGAACGCCGATCTGGGCGAGGGCGACCCCTTCGACGCGGAGCTGCTCGGTATCGTGTCGAGCTGCAATATCGCCTGTGGCGGTCACGCCGGCGATGAGACGTCGATGGCCGAGACCATTCGTGCCGCGATCGAGAATGGCGTCGCTGTAGGCGCACATCCGTCCTACCCTGATCGCGAAGGATTTGGCCGTCAGAGCGGTTTCCTGCGCGGCGAGGATCTCTACCGGTCGCTGACGGAGCAGGTTACGGCGCTTGCCGACGTCGCCGCCGAGCTCGGCGCAAGGCTAATTCATGTGAAGCCTCATGGTGCGTTGTACAACGACGCGGTTCACGACCATGAACTCGCGGACGTCATCGCCCGCGTGACGTCCGAGGCGCCCGGCAATGCGGCGCTGGTCGGCATGGCAGGCACCGAGCTGGAAGCGGCGGCCCGGCGTCACGGAATCGACTTCACGGCGGAGGCATTCGTCGATCGCGCCTACGAGCCCGACGGCACGCTGGTAGCGCGGTCCGAGCCGGGTGCCGTGCACAGCGAGCTGCCGGTCGTGACGAATCAGGCGGTAAGCCTCGCGCTCGAAGGACGAGTGACGGCGAGAAACGGCGAGATCGTGACTGTCGTTGCGGACACGCTCTGTATCCACGGCGATACGCCGGCTGCCGCGACCATCGCCCGCGCCGTGCGCGATGTTCTCGAGAATCGCGGAGTGGGGGTCAGTGCCTTACGACACTGAGCAGCGTTTCGGCGAGATCGTCGCCTGCGGCGACGATCTTCTGGCCGTCAGCATCAGCAATACTGTCGAGGCGCAGCGGCTGGCCGACGCGCTCATTGCGAGCGGCGACTGGCTCGAGGCGGTCGCCGGAATAGAATCGGTCGTCGTGCAATTCGATGCGGCGCGCATGGATTGCCAATCAGCCGAGAATGCGTTGGCAGAGGCACTTGATCTCGATACCGAGCCGGTGAGTGGCGAGACAGAATTGGTCGAGATTCCAGTGGTCTACGGCGGCGAGTACGGGCCGGACTTCGATTGGGTTTGCGAGCGCCAGGGTCTCGGGCCCGACGAGCTGATCGCTCTGCACACCGGCACCGAATACACGGTTGATCTCGTAGGTTTCACGCCGGGCTTCGCGTTCATCGGCGGGCTGGACTCACGTCTGGACGTGCCACGCCGGGACGAACCCCGTCAGCGCCTCGAGGCCGGTTCCGTCGGCATCGCAGGTGGCCGCACCGGTCTCTACGCGCTTGCTGTGCCCGGCGGATGGCAGATCATCGGCCGGACATCGGCGACGCTGTTCGATGCCGAGGCAGATCCGCCGAACCGATTGACGGCCGGAACGCGAGTCCGTTTCGTCGCCATCGCGCCGGAGAATCTGTGACGATTCACGTTCGAAAAGCGGGCCTCTTGACCACGATTCAAGCCGCGCCTCGCGGCGGGCTGCGGCACATAGGTGTGCCTGCAAGCGGAGCTGCCGACCCTTTGTCGCTGGCGCTTGCGAACCGGCTGGTCGGCAACGACTTGCTGGCGCCCGCGCTGGAGGCGTCGCTCGTCGGGCCGTCGCTCGAGTTCGACAAGGACGCTGCATTCGCGCTCACCGGCGCCCAGGCGAAGGCACAGTTGAATGGGGAGCCGGTTCCGTTTCACGAGACCGTCCATGCGAAGCGCGGCGACCGGCTAGAGGTCGGTTCGGCCGAAACGGGCGCCCGAATTTACGTGGCCGTAGCGGGAGGTCTGATGGCCGATGAGACGCTCGGTTCGATGTCTACCTATCTGCCGGCGGCGTTTGGCGGATACCATGGCCGTGCGCTGGCCGACGGCGACGTACTGCAGTCGCGTAAAGGTACGGCGGAAAATCTGCGTACGCCGGAAAATTTCCGTCCTCCGATCACGTCCCGTTGGATGCTCAGGCTGTGTCGTTCGGCAGAAACGAATCGGCTCGTCGAAGGACAGCGCAGCGTCATCTTCCAGTCCCATTGGCTCATCGGCAACCGCGCCGATCGGATGGGGCTCGAACTACAAGGCGCAACGCTCGATGTCGACTCGTCGGGCCGGCTGCCGAGCGCGCCGGTGTTTCCCGGCACGATCCAATGCCCGGAGGACGGCAAGCCGTTCCTGCTGGGCGTCGATGCGCAGACGATCGGTGGCTACCCGCGAATCGGCCAGGTCGCGCGTGCCGACCGGCACCTCATCGGTCAGATGCGTCCCGGCGATCACATCCAGTTTCTGCCGCGCCAACCACAGGATGCCGTCAACGAGCTTCGACTAAAGCACGACTACTGGCGGCAGTGGCTGCCCGGGATCGAGGCGGTTATCTGAGCGAGGTACTCGGGGCGTTCAATCGATGTGACGCAGCACGAGTGTCTGTAGCGCCGAACCGATCGCGCCGCGTTCGTCGAACAGAATCGCGTTCGTCGAACCGATGCCGGTGGGTTCCCAGAACGATACGGATCTCGACGCAAGCCAGCCGGAGACCGGCAGGCGGTGGATCGCGATCGTCAGGTCCGGATTAACGCAGGAGACATCCCGGAACTCGCTATTTCGTGAGATGCCGTTTGCGCAGTCGGCGAGCGGGCATAGCGACTGGAAAGGGGAGGGGGTCTCACCTTCGACGATGGCCGGTGTTCGCATCCAGATCGTCGTCGGTCCGGGCGAGTTGTCCTCTTCCGGCGGGTAAGCGATCTCGACCTCTGAGCCGAAGAATGGCTTGTCGTGCAGGGCGTCTTTTACCGGAAAGGCGCCCGATACCGCCTCGTCGATCGATGGTCCCGGAAGGTTCGCGGTTGGAAGGTCGTCGAGCGATGTCGTAGCGAGATGCAGACCCTCCGCCTCAGCGCAGACTTTGCCGTCACTACCGACCAGGCTCGCAGCGGTATAGGAGGCTACACGTCGTTCGAACGATGTTGACGCAGAAACCGTAAACCCCGCGATCGGCACCGGCCGCAGGTATCGAACGGTCATGCGCGTGAGCTGCTTGTGGGGGAGTAAGGCTTCAAGTGCGCCGGCGATGACGCCCGTCACCGGACCGGCGTGACAAGCGTGTTCGGACCACGGCCCACGAGCAGCGTCGTTGCCGACGAAGTGATCGCCTTCGCGGCGGAAGAATGCGGGCATTGAGCGAGATCTCCGAGAGTGCTGGCAAGCGAGACTACGCGTTGCGGGCGAGAAGCGCACGCTCGGGATGGCGGCGCCAGAGAGCGCGGTTCGGCCGCAGGGGAGGTGCAGCCGGACTCTGCGGCAGATACGAATTGCGATGGTTCCCGTGACTAAGGAGCATTAGGGCATGGGACTGCTTTCCGAGCTGAAACGTGCCTTTCAAATGGGATTTTTGATCTATGTGCCCTTTCTCGTTGTCGATATGATTGTTGCATCTGTTCTTTTATCCATGGGAATGATGATGCTGCCCCCGGT
>CALZMR010000010.1 GCA_945788575.1 uncultured Woeseiaceae bacterium | reverse complement strand
ATTCTTGATTCTTCTTGCGGCCAAGCCCGTGTCATTCGGCGGTCGAATGTGGCACATCCCAAGAATAGACCAAATGAAACCCATCAAAAGTGCTGCGTTGCACTGCAACATTAGAGCCAGTCTCATTGATGTGGATACGGCGCTGTAAAAGGCTACACTCTCACTGCCAAAACCATCGGCCGGATTGCGACAGATCGATCCCGAGCGGGAACGCGGGGTCATTCAGTTATCTAATGCCAAGGTTCGGCCACACTTCAATAAAAAAAGGGGAACATCCATGCGTGGTTTTATTTCGACGTCGCTCGACATCATCCTCCAGATCTTTTTCGTCCTGATGTTGCTTGCCGGTCTATTCAGCGGCTATCAAACCGGTGGATTCTTCGGCGCTATCGGTGGGTTGATCGGTGCGTTTCTTGTCGGCGTCGTATTCCTGGGGGCATTGTTCGTGCTGCTTGATATTCGTGACAACACGAAGAGAGCCGCGGACGCCCTCGAGCGCAATGGCTGAATGATCGCGGGATAAGAGATCGACAAAGAGCCACGCCACCGGCGTGGCTCTTTGTTTTCGGCGGTGTGTGAGTAGCCGTCGCCGCGGCTGCCGTCAAAGCGCTCCGATCTCCTCGGCACTCAGATTACCGATACCAAGAGTCTCCGGGGTCCGCAAAGCCTCGGACGCGTAGTCGTGGGCCATTAGCGTCGATGTCACCTGGATCATCGCGTCGATATTCGGCGTCGGGACACCGATCTGCTTGCCGAGAGCGGCCATGAATACCAGGCCGTAACCGACGTCTTCGTTGAGATAGCGATGATCGAGTTGCGGCTGGGCGCCGATGCCTTTGAATCCCGGCGCATTGCGATATGCCGCACCGTAATCGTCGGCGAGCATGTAGCCCTGGCGCATGCCCATGACCGGGTCGGGCAGAATATCGATGCCGAGCGCGGCGCCGATTGCAATGCGCTCCTTGTCCAGCGCCTCGATGAGTCTTCCCGTCGAGTCACTGACGCCCTCTTCGTAAAACAGAAAGTCTCCGCCCGTGGACTCGATCCTGGCGGCATTCGCAAGCGTGACCGCCGGGTGAATGATCGGGTTCGCATTCTGCAGGCTGGTCTGCATGACGCTGCTGGCCGGTTCCATGCTCGGATACACGTCAGCGATCATCTCGAGAATCGAGTCGGTTTCCGTGCCGGGCAATGCGGCAAGCAAATTACCTGCCTTGAGCTTCAGGAAGACGCGAACATGGCCCGGTTCGGTGAGGCGGACGGCATAGTGCAGTGTAGACGTCTCGGCGACTCGAACGCTGTGATCGTCGACGGCGAGTCCTGCTGCTTTCTTGAAGGCCAGCGCGCCGCCGCAGCTGCTCGGACTCACGATGACGGTCTGTCCGGCGACAAGCCTGCCGGCCACCGCATTGCCGAAGGCTTCGGTGCTGTAGGCGGGGCCCACAACGTAAATCAGCTCGGCCCCGGAGAGCGCGGCGTCGATATCGTGGGTCGCGGCGGCGATCTCGGCGAAGCCGGATATGTCGCCGTCCGCATGTATGCCTTTCAGCTTGTCAACGCCCGCGATGTTGTCCGGAAACTCGGGGAAATCGAACAAACGAACCTCATGACCATTCGATGCACAGTCGAACGCCATGGCGGTTCCGCCAGCGCCCGCACCCAAAACGGCAATTCTCACGTCAGCACTCCAGAAAGATGACAACTACAGCGATGTTAGCCGTCATGGGATCAACCGGCATTCGGTATTTGCCGCAATAGCGGTCGTGGTTATTCGGCGTAGCCGGTCAGTTCCACGTAGCCTCGCCCCGTTAGCGGCTGCCCGTTCCGTGTGCCACTCACGTCAACGGCGCCTTCCCAGTAGCGCACGGTCGTGTACAGCTCCTGGTCCGCGACGATCGGTCGAATGTCGAGTTCGAGACCGCTACGAGGCACCGTCAGGGTCCAGCCGCTCGGATAAAGACCACCGTCGTCGCTTTGCCATTGGTCCGTTACGCGGACCTGCACCTCCGCCGACGTGAGATGCGAGACCTGCGAGTCGATGGCCACCAGGGTGCCAGCGCTGTATTCGTCGGGCATGCCGTCGCGCCCGCGCAGTTGGTAGAACATCAGGTCGGTGCCATCGGAGAGCTGCAGAGCAAACCAGTCCCAGCCCACCTGATCGGATGACAATGCGCTACTGCTCCACTCACGGTCGAGCCAGGAAAGGCCCGATACCTCGTACTCTTTGTCGTCGATCGTCAGGATGCCGTTGGTGGCAAGGCGGGTGATCGAGTAGTAGTACGAGGCGTTGCCCGGCTCGGCTGACTTCTGCGACAGCCCATCCTCGCCATTCAAGCTCGGCGGACGCAGCGCTTCGAGTTCGAGATCGACCCCGAAGTTGGCGTCGCGCGCGATCAGGCGCCAGCCATCGCCGGCACTCGCGGCGATCTCCCAGTCCTCCAGCCAGACGCGAAACGGCTCGGCCTGAGCGCCCGCAAGCCCGAGAGCGCCTCGCGAATATCGTTGAGCGACATGGAAGTCGTCACGTTCCGCATCGGTAACGGCGAGGTGAGCGATGTAGATCTGGTTGCTTCGCCAGCTCGACGGCGACTCCGGCATCGAAGGTGTGAGCGCGAAGCGAAAGATCGTCAGCTCGAAACCGAAACGGCGGCCGTCCTCGTCGTCCAGGTTTCCGGTGAAATACCACCACTCATTGCGGAACGACGGGTGCGGCCCGTGATCGGCGGGGAAGGAGAACGGTCGTGGCGTCAAAGCTTTCTCGAAGCTCTCGTCGGCGTCCTGACCGAGAAGGCCGGAGAGTCGCGAAGGCGGTTCGTCCTGCTGCTGCGCAAACGCTACCGCGGCAGCCAGGAGTACGGCGACGAGCCCCGCGATTCTGCCAGCCGTGTTCACGTTACTCCTCCCGCATCGCGGCGGCCGGGTGCAGTCGCGCCGCTCGCAGCGCTGGATAGATTCCGGCAAGCAGCGCCGACAAGACCGCGAAGCCGATCGCTACGACCAGTACGTCGGCCGTAACCACCATGTCGATCTGCCAGCCGAACGCGCGGCGATTGATCACCTTGATCAGAACCCAGGCCATCGCGGCACCGAGGGGAATCGCTGCTACACCGCTGAGCAGGCCGATAACGGCAGTCTGAGCCGATATGAGACCGCCAACCTGTGCCGGGGTCATTCCGAGCGCGCGCAGCGTCGCGAATTCGCGTATTCGTTCCAGCAGCAGTGCCAGCATCGCCGACAGAATGCCGATGAACGCCACACCCATCGCGATCCAGTAGAGAACGTCGGTGATGATGAATGTTTGATCGAATATCTCAAGCGAGATTCTTCTGATCGACACATTCGACGCAATCCGCAATGTCTGCCTCCCCGCGCCGAGTGTGTCGATCGCCGAGATCATGGTGTCGGCGTCCACGTCCGGTGCGAGGTAAAGACCGATAGCGTCCACGCCATCGTCAGCGAAGTGCCGGTCGTAGGTCGCCCGGCTCATCATTACCGCGCTCGAATTGACATCGTAGCTCTGAAAGGTGGCGGCTACGCAAAACTCACGGTCACCCTGGTCGGTTGGCAGCAGAATGACGTCGCCCGGGCCGACGCTGGAGTGAAAACCATATGGCTCCGAGACCAGCACAACGTCGCCGCGCTCCCATGCCGGCCATACCTCGGCCGGGTCGGCGTCGAGAATCTCGGTTCCTGCGTAACTCCCGGGCGCCATACGAATCGCGGCAAGTTGCGTCTGCCCGGCCTCACTCTCCAGCCACGCGCGTCGCGACGTGCTTACCTCGACGATGCCGTCGAGCGCGGAGATGTCCTGCACGAGTTCGAGATCCATCGATCCCCTGTCGACCCCTACGTAAATGTCGGCCTGCAAGGTCTGCTCGAGCCAATCGCCGACCGAGCTTCGAAAACTGTCGACCATGACGCTGACTCCGATCGTCGCTGACACCGCGACGGCAAGTGCAACGATCGCGACCGCCGTGCGGCTCAGACCGGCGGCGATACCGGAGATCGCCATTCTTGCCGTCGTGCCGGCTAGCCGTCCGGCGAAGTTCGCGAGTAAGTCCGCCGCAACTCGAACGAACAGCGGTACACACAGAGCGAAACCGAGAATCAGCATGAAGACCGCTGCAAGCCCTGCAACCAGGTTGCTCCCGGAACCGGCGAGAACAGCGGCCGACCCCACCATGGTGGCGACCCCTGCGATTGCCAGCAGCGGCAGGGCGCTGCGTGCACGTCGCTCCAGCGACGATCGCGTCATGGCGAGCCTGGGCTCATAAGAAGTTGCCTCGATGGCTGGAACGGCCGATGCCAGCAGCGCCGCTCCGATCCCGGCGGCGAAGCCCTTGAGAACGGTCAGGAGTTCGACGTCGACGCTCGTGACGCTGACGCGAAAATACAGATCGTTGATGGATCTCGACACCAGGGCCAGCAACTGCTCACCTAAAACTATGCCGAGCAATACGCCCAGCAACGCTGCCACGGCGCCAATGAAAGCGGCCTCGAGCATCAGCATCGTCAGCAATTGACGGCGAGTGAATCCGAGCGCCCGGAAGACGCCAATCAACGGGCGGCGCTGCAGTACCGAGAAACTCATGCTGTTGAATATCAGGAACAGGCCGACGAGCAGCGCGAGGAGGCTCATCGCCGTCAGGTTGGTCATGAACGCATTGCTGAGGTCGGCTGTCGTTCGTGTCCGCGCGGCCGCATTGAGCAGGCGATTGCCATTCGGCAACACTTCTTCCAGCCGTTCGACCGCTTCATCGTCGGTCAGCCGGGCATCGATGCGACTGAGGCGTCCGATTCGGCCCAACCAGATCTGCGCCGTCGAGATATCGACAACGAGTAGATCGTCAATACCGCCCGCGTCCTCGAATACGGCAACCAGTGTTGCGGAATGAGCGCGGCCTTCCGCAATAATCTCGACCGGGTCACCGATCATAATCCCGAGGCGCTCAACGGTCGATGCCGAGGCGACAACCGCACCAGGCTCGGTCAGCAGGCTGCGGAACAGCGCCTCGACGCCCGAGTCGTCGTCACCAGCAGACGCGTCTGTCGTGAAGCTGCGAAGTTCGCCTTCGGCGAAGAGATCGATACCCAGCAGGCTGAGCCTGCGCTCATCGGCAAACACGGTGCCTTCCACGACCGGCGCGATGCTGCGAATGCCATGCCGGACTCGGAGCTCGGTATAGACGTTCTCGTCGACGCCGGCCGGGCCGCCGATGATCTGGTGAGTGGCTTCGCCGGTAACCGCGTCCATCGACAGCAGGAATGCCTTGCGAGCGCTGGAGTTGGCGAGATCGACTGCGACGATCACGGCGACGCCGATCGCGACTCCAAGCAGTGCCAGCAAGAGTTGCCATGGATGCCGCAGCAGGTAACTGAGGCTGGCCCGATGCGTGACCGGAATCATGTTGTCGTATCGGACTCGAAACGACCGTTGTGCAGCTCGATAACCCGATCGCAATAAGACGCGACACTGTTGCTGTGCGTCGCTATGAGCATGGTTCCGCCCATTGAGCGTACGAGTTCGTCGAGCAGGGCGAGCACGATCTCGGCCGATTGATCGTCCAGATTACCGGTTGGCTCATCGGCCAGCAGCACTGCAGGCTGATGGCTCAAGGCCCGTGCGATAGCGACTCGCTGCTGTTCGCCGCCCGACAGTACGTCGGGATAGCTGGCCCCCCGGTCTCCGAGGCCGACTGCGTCGAGCAGCTCGGCGATGCGGACGTCGGCGCTAGCATGTTTTACGCCATTGAGTTCCAGAACGAGGCGAATGTTGTCGGCGACGTTCAGTGTGGGTACGAGGTTGAATGCCTGATACACGAAACCGATGTGCCGCCGGCGGAACAGCGTGCGCTCCCGCTCGGACAGGGCGGTGACATCGGTATCGGCGACGCGGATGCTCCCCGCATTCGGTGTATCGATGCCGCCGATAAGGTTCAGCAGGGTGGACTTGCCGGAGCCGGAACGGCCGCGCAGCGCGACTGTCTCGCCACGTCGAATCTCGAGATCGACGTCATCGAGTACGACGTGCTCTCGTTCGCCTTCGCGAAAACGGCGCTCGAGGCTGCGAACCTGAATCTCGATGGAGGGGGCGGTCATGGATCGATACTCTGCGGGAACGGCCAGTCGGCAGCAAGCGAACGCAGTTCCGTGCAACGAATCGTTACAAGTCCATGACGGTAAACCCGAGGCCGGTTATCACCAGCCGCGGCTCGGCATCAAGTATCCGCTTGAGTCTGTTGCGACATCACCGTGACCGGCGACTTCATGATGACTTCGCGATGCGGGAACGGGATCTTGATACCGTTCTCCTTGAGCGTGTCCCAGAGTGCAAGGAGTACCGTCCCGCGGATGTTCGTCAGTCCATTCTGCGGGTCGTTAATCCAGAAGCGGAGCTTGAAGTTGAGCGACGAATCGCCGAACTCGGTCATCCAGCAGACGGGTCTGTTGCGATCGCCGTCCACACGGTCGACGCTGGCAGCTGCCTCGATCGCCAGCCGTGTGACCTCGTGCGGATCGGAGTCGTAGGCGACACCGAACGGCACATCCAGTCGCACGTAACTGTCAGTGAACGACCAGTTAATCACTTGGGTTGTTATGAAGTCTTCGTTCGGAATCAGGTACTCGCGGCCATCGCGGGTCACCACTGAAACGAATCGGGCGCGGAGCTCACGGATCCAGCCGAACGTCTGGCCAAGTTCGATGGTGTCGCCGGGTTTGATCGACTGGTCGAGCAGAATGATGATTCCGGAGATAAAGTTCGAGACGACTTTTTGCAGGCCGAAGCCGATGCCGACGCCGATTGCGCCCGACAGAACCGTGAGCGCGGTCAGGTCGATGTCGAGACTCTGCATCGCGATCATGACGGCCAGCACGATCAGCGCAATGCGCATGATCTTGCCGAGCAGGACCCGGAGCGAGGGTGTGAGTTCGTTGACGCTCTGGATGCGTCGATCGAGGAAGTTGCCCGCACCGAACGCGACCCAGAGCAGAATGCCGATGAAGACGACCGCCTTAAGCACGCTCAGTACCGACAGGCGCAGATCGCCGATACTGAAGCCGATGCTGTCGAGAATTTCCGCGACGTCGTCCGCGACGTCGAGTATCGACGCGGCGACGAACACCCATATCGCGACCGCGAATAGCCGGCCGATGAAGCGGCTGCGTATGGCGTGGGAGAATACGTTGATCAACAGCCATGCGCAGGACAGGAGCATTGCGGCATAGATCAGGTAGTTGGACTCGGGCCACGCGACGAGCGAGGTCAGCAGATAAGTGACACCCAGCAGGATGACGAAGAACAGCCACTCGAGCCTTCGCAGGAAGGCAACGACAACGCGTAATACTCCGGGCATGCCCTTAATCGTCCGGGCGCGCTCCTCCAGCCTGGGTTCGACGCGATTGGACAGCAGCCACGACGGCAGGAACATCACTGCGATCATGCCGAGCTGGTAGAGGACCGCCGGCCGGCTCAGGTAATCGACTGCAATATCGAAGTATCGCGTCGCCAGTGCTGTGAGTTCTTCCAATCCTTCGCCCGATGCGCTTCGCAGGTCACTGCCTCGGTCGCACTATATCACCGTGCAGGGGATCTCGGACTGAGACGCCGGTGCGCAGGAGACTCGATGATCCCGGTCACCTGCGGCGATTCGTATCCGATTGCAGGTCCTTGCGCAAATTCGTGACCTCCTCTCGCAGTGCTCGCAATTCCTCATGCAGCACCTCGCGCTCGGTGTGCGCGATGTGCTCGAAGTCCTTCACGTTCTCCCGGTCCTTCGCGTGCAGGGTCTGCATCGAATTGACGATGAGAGCGATGAAGAGATTCAGCACGGCAAAGCTGGTAACGACGACAAAGGGCACGAAGAACACCCACGCCATCGGGAACTCTTCCATGACCGGCCGGACGATGCCCATCGACCAGCTCTCGAGCGTCATGATCTGGAACAGCGAATACATCGATTCGCCAACAGTACCGAACCACTTTGGGAAGACTTCTCCAAACAGCTTCGTGGTCATCACCGCGGCGATGTAGAAAAGGAGCAGCAGGACGGCGACGATCGACCCCATCCCCGGCAGCGCGGATAATAGCGCTCCGACGACGTTGCGCATTTGCGGCACAACCGAGATCAGGCGCAGTACGCGAAGGATACGTAGTGCGCGAAGCACGGACAGAGGGCCGGCCGTCGGCAGCCAGGCTATCACGACGATTATCAGGTCGAACAGGTTCCAGCCGCTCTTGAAGAAGCGTCCGCGGTAGACCCAGAATTTGACCGTCAACTCGATCGTGTAGATCCAAAGCGCAACACGGTCGAACGCGTGCAGCAGCGCGCCGGCGCGGTCCATGGCGGCAGGCCAGGTTTCGAGTCCGAGCGTTACCGCGTTCAGGGCGATAACGGTGGTCAATGCGATCGAGAACCACCTTGATTCGAGCGCGCCCTGAGCCCGTGTCCGAAGACCGTTGGCGCCACCGGTCTCGGGCAGCTCCTCAGCGGCGGTCATCCGTGTTGTGTCTTTTCGCGGCCTCGTTTCCACTCGTCGTCTTTCGCTCCTCTGCGAACTGCAAAGGGGGCGATGATAGCGGGTCTGCCAGATCGGTAAAGTGGACAGTCTCGCAGGAGGTCTCGCAGGGGCCGCAAAAATGCCTGACGCCGACTACGTTCGGCGCAGCAGTGCGAGCCCGAACTCGCGTCCCAATCCGAATCGGAACGCCATCGATATCCACAGCATGGCCAGTGGCTCGAGCATGCGGGCCGACGCCAGCTCACCGACCTCGATGGTGTCGAAGCCGAGATCGTTCGTCAGCCCGGAGACAATTTTGCGCGCCTCGGGATCGTCGCCCGCCACGAACATCACCGTGCGCACGCCGTCGATCTCGGGGTCGTCCATATTGTTGGAGCCGGTCGTGTTGAGCGCCTTCACGACCCGCGCCGACGGCGCCCAGCGCGCGACCTGTTCGCCGCCGGAGTCGTTGTGGCCGATGGTGAGCCCGCTCAGATCCGGTTCGAGCGGATTGGTGCAGTCGACCAGAATCTTGCCGTCGATCGCATCTCTGAACTCCGAGATCGCCGCCTCGGTTGCCGGCCACGGTGTGGCGAGCACGACGATGTCGGACTCTTCGGCCGCCTCGCGGTTGCGCATGATCTTCGCGTGATCCGTCAGTCCCTGGTGTTTCTCGGCGCTCGGGTCCCGCACGCCGTAGCGAATAGAGTGGCCTGTCTCGCGCCAGCGTCGTCCAATAGTCGCACCAACGTTGCCCGCACCAATAATCGCGATGTTCACCTTGAAAACTCCACTTGATCGTAGAAAGCCCCGCAACGCGCGGCGTCACGGCCCAGGCGATGCAAGATACCTGAACGCAATCGTTCCCGCGGGAGGATGCGAACTCGCTATTCCGTCAGTCGGTGTCGCGCTTCGCCAATTCGGCCCGAATCAGTCCGGCGATAGCCTTGATATCAAACGGTTTCTGCAGCAATGGAATATCGAGATCGTCGATCCCGCTGTTTTCGAGAATGTCGTCCGTGTATCCCGACATGAACATCGTCACGGCATCAGGCTGCAGTTCTCTGGCCTTGTGAAGGAATTCTGCGCCGTTCATCCCCGGCATGATCACGTCCGAGACGATGACATCAATACCAGCGTGCTCTTTTTCGCAGACCTCGATTCCCGCAGCCGCGCTTGGGGCGGCAATGACGTAATAGCCAAGGATACCCAGTCCGTTGGTGATGAACTTCCTGATTTGCTGGTCGTCTTCGACGACCAGAACGGTCTCGGAGCCGACGATTTCCTCGTGGGCAGGCTCTTCTCGCTCCGTCGAGTCCAGAGGCTTGTCGGATGCAGGTAGACATACTTCGAAGACGGATCCAATGCCTGGCCGACTCGTCACGAAGATATGCCCCTCGGCCGCCGTTACGATGCCATGCACCGTGGCCAGACCGAGCCCCGTGCCGCGCGCTTTCGGCTTGGTCGTGAAGAACGGTTCGAACAATCGTTGCTGAGTCTCCTCGTCCATGCCGACGCCGGTATCTGCAACGAGCATCCGTACGTACCTGCCTTCGGGCACTATCGCGTGCTCTTCATCATCGGTCGACTCCAGATTGTCGACGGTGACCGTGAGCGTGCCGCCTCGGGGCATGGCATCGCGCGCGTTGATAGCGAGGTTCAGAATGACCTGACGCATCTGCGTCGGATCGATCTCGACGCGATCGAGATTGGGCTCCGAGTGAACCTGCAGTATTACGCTTTCCCCGATGACCCGCTGCAGCATGCTGGTCATCCCGAGCACCAGATCTCCCAGGTCGAGCACCCGCCGCTCCTGGTCCTGAGGCCGGCTAAAGGCGAGAAGTTGACGCGTGAGGTCCGACGCCTGTAACGCGGCCTCCACGATCTCTTCGAGACTCTCTCGAGCATCCTCGGTCTGATCGGCAGTATCGAGCAGCAGACCGGCTTGCCCGAGTATCGCCGTCAGCAGGTTGTTGAAGTCATGTGCAACACCCCCGACCAGCAGGCCCAGCGCCTCGAGCTTCTGCATCTGGTAGACGCGTTGCTGGCTGGCTGCAAGCGCTTCTTCGACCGATACTCGGCGCTCGATCGCGGCCTTCAACAGGCGGATGGCTATCCATGCCGCGATACCGCTGAAGATGAGAATCGCGACGATCGAGATCAGCAACGGCACTTGACGCTCTAAAGAGGTTTGGATACTGGAGAGCAGTCCATCCTCCGCGAAAACGTGCTGGCGGTGGAACTGGCTGATAGCAAGGTCCAGCATCGCGATCGCGCCAGCCTGAGCGCCGCCGTCGTCATCTCGGGCGGCCAGCGCCGCTACCGACGCCAGTCTCTCGTCAATGCGCTGCAATGTGGCTTCGAACTCAGCGTCGCCGTACATCGCCTGAAGGTCCTGCAGTCGCCCGACCTGGATCGTCATTGTCCGCAGCCTTGCGTTCAGGTCAGGGCGCGTTTGCTCCACTCCGGCAGCTGTGTGCATCTGGTCGATCGGCTCCCGGACGAGCAGGCTTTCAGCCAGCGCGTGATTCTCGAGACGGAGTTGTTCCACCAGGTTCGTCGAGCGGACATGAAAGGCTGAAATTCTGGCTCGCGCGTCGCGATCCGCTTGCTGCGCATTGACGAATGCAAATATGACACTGGCAGCGCCGATCACGACGATGCCGACCATCCCGTATATGTACTTGAAGACGTACCCGTATTCTGTGGCTTGCGAGCTCAATCGGCACTCGCTTCCTGAATCAGGCCGAGTTCAGCCGCGGCCATGCGGACGTCGTTGAAGTCGGTCTTTCCCGCCGGCAGATACCCGTTGGCCCCAAGGGCCCGCAGGATCGCGCGTTCTTCGGGCACGCGGGCGTCCAGGGCCAGGAACGCGTCCCGCAGTTCGGTTCGCACATCGGCCGGCATGGCCGGCTGTACCGCCCAGACATAGTTGCCGTAGGTGGGTGTCGTCACCAATACTCGAATCTGTCCCGGGGACAGCTGCTCTTCGAGAATCAGGGCCTCGAGGATCACGCAGTTCACGACGCCAAGGCCGACCTCGCCATCCCGCACCCATTTCGCGGTTTCGTCGTGGCCGTCCGAATGCCTGACCGCGCTAAACAGGTCTTCGGGAATCACGCCGTCGAGGCGCATGAAATGCCGCGGCATCAGATGTCCCGACGTCGACAGACGGGGACCGAAAGTAAACGCATCGCCGGCGAATTCATCGATCGAATCACGCGGGTCGTCGCCGCGCACGATGTAGCAACTGGTGAAGGCGACATCCGTGTCCCGCATGACCAGCGGTTCCGCGCCGCTCGCGGCCTCGGCCTGAGCGAACGTGAGGCCGCCGAAATTCGCGATGTCGATCTCACCGTCAGCAAACAGCTTGAGCAGCTCCGGATAACCGCTCGATGGCACGAACTCGATATCGAGGGACGTACGCGCCTCGAGGTAGTCGACAAGCGGCAGATAACGAAGCCGCAGCCGTTCCTCCGATTGGTCCGGCAGCACGCCCATGCGGAGCGTCCGCGGCTGGTCTTCCGCGTTCGAGGCACTGTCTGAACAGCCGAACAGCAGCGACGCAAGCAATACGGCGAGCAGGACTCTCACGGGTCGTTATCCATGGGCGAACATTGGACGGATTGTAAACACAGTTGTCCAATCGTCCCAATAGGCGGGTCACACGATGTGATCCGTATCGGATTGAATAATCCTACCGGTCGTGCAACAAGCGCGATCTGATGCCTCGAACTGTCACTCTCAAAATTCATCAATGCGATCAGCGAAACGTCGGACCAAACCTGGAATCTGTGCATATGCATAGTCGGGCTAGCATTCGGGAATACCCTCGGGCGAGAGAACCTATGCGTTCTCTCCGCCGAACAGTAGTTCGTGGCGGGCAAGGATACGCGGCCAGAGCCCGGCCGCTTCTGATATCTCGAGACCGAACACCGAGTCGAGGGCGGCGACAAGTGCTTCGGCGGAGTCCAGCAGCTGCGTCGTACGTCCCCTGGAGGTCGTTGTCGTAAGCACGCGGCCGCGTAACGCCATGTGCGTATCATGCTTGCGGCGCTGCGCGACGAGATTCAGCACGAACGAAGACCCGGGGTCGCTCTGCAAGACCCGGCACTTGTTCTCGAGGGCGCTCTCGTCGGCGGCCTCGGCATCGAAGTCGTAGCTGAAGTCGTCGCCGCCGGCGTTCTCCCAGAACCGCCAGTGGCCTTCCGGTTGCCGCCGCAGGCCGACCCGAAACGGGGTGTGCGTCGTCGTGACGTCACGGAGGGGCAACGGTTCCAGCAAGCTACCCCCGAAGCCGACGTCGGCGAGCCACCAGCCGTCTTGATTATCGGGCGACCTGACGAGCAGGCAGAGATGGTTGGCGTCGGCGGCCTCACCGCGCTCGTGACGCATTACGCCGGCCGCGACTCGCATTACTTCGAAACCCGCCTCACGGAGCGCCCAGCCGAACAGCCCATTCTGCTCATAGCACCAGCCACCGCGCCCCCGTTCGACGATCTTGTCGTATGCGGACTCGACGTCCATCGATAGTCTTCGGCCCAGCTGAACATCGACATTCTCGAACGGCACACTCATGACGTGGGCGCGCAGCAGATCGCGCAACAGCGCGATCGTCGGCCGGCCCGGTTCCGGTGCGCTGATTCGGTGCAGATAACGGCTGAGATTCATCTCGGCAGTTCTGTCTTCATGGCTCTTCCGGGAACAAGCTGATACCCCATGGCGGAAACGAATGGCCTACCGTTCGAGCATGTGAGAGCTTACCGCAAGCGGTCTGCAGGTCGTCTCTGGCGTCATCAATTCGCTGCCTGAGAATTTCGGATGGATATCATCACTCCGATCTGCACGGTACTCACTGCCTTGGTATTCGTCTTCCTGAGCGTGCAAACGCTGCGGCTGAGGCACCGCTTCTCGGTCGGTATCGGTACCGCGGCAGTGAGCCCATGCTCGCCGTCATAGGCATGTAATCGATGAGGGCGGTCCATGACGGGTATCCGCGCTTCCGCTGGCGCGAGAAAGTTTACGGCGTCGATTGCATGCTCTTCCGGGGCCGGATCTTCCACGCGAACAGGGCGAAAACGATGAGCATTGCGCTCGGAACGAGCATGGCCCGGAAGAACTCAAACGCGGAGGACGGCCGGCGTCGAAACCATAAGCTTGGGTGCGTTCGGTTCGCTCGCGGTTCCGGAGTCCCTGGTTTCGTCCTGCGTTGGCTGTTGGCGACCATATGTGCCACAAGTAATCGTCAAGTTGGTCAAAAAGCGTTGCGCACGGATTGAATCCGGATAGGATAGGTGGCCGATCATCAGCGACGGATGTCGCAGATGTCCAGAAACTGCCAATGCTGGCCCCGCATCTCGGAACTCCCGTTGACCGAAAGCGCGAAGGGAAAACAAACACTGCTGCTCGTCGAGGATGATCGACTCGTCCAGAATGTGGCCATTCGCGTGCTCGAGCGAGCAGGCTACAGCGTCGAGCACGCGTCGTCTGTACGCGAGGCAGCAAGCCGTGTGGAATCGGGTCTGGTGCCAGACTTGCTGATCACCGATGTAATGCTGCCGGACGGAAACGGCCGTGAGCTGGCCGATGTCCTGACGGAAGTTTCGCCGGGAGTCCCCGTGCTGTTCATTTCCGGATATCCGGACGATGTGGTCGCGGAATTCGGCCTGCAGGGCCCGGCCTCGAAGTTCCTGCAGAAGCCGTTCACGCCGACCGCACTCAGGGACAGCGTCGCTGAGTTGCTTGCCGCGAAGTGCTAGTCGCTTGCCGGGGCCAGAAGTTTCGAATCGAATTCGTACTTCGACCCGTCCTTCGCCTGAAGATTGATCTCCCAGATATCTTCGTCGGGTATCTGCGTTCTTTCGCGGCCGGGCAGTTCCCGTTCGTCATCGACCTGCACGCCCCAAATGCGCACGTGACGAACGCCCGCTACCGGAATACGTGTTTCGTCGAATTTGGCACGCGTTGCCGGGTCGACGCTGTCGCCTGACCATATCGCGTAGCCGCATGTGACGATCGCGGTAACGCTATCCGGCATCCGAAGCTCCGCTATTTTGTCGTTCATCGCTTGGTCCTCTGGATTTCGGTGACCCTCAGTAGAGCAGCTCTGTCCAGCGACCCTGCGCCTCGAGCTGCGACTTGATCGCGGCCCAGCGGTCGGCGGAGCCGAGCAGGCTGCTGAAGAGTTTGTCGAACGTATCCCTGACGGGCTTGAGCCCCGCGAGATACACATGCGTATGTTCGTCCTCGAGCAGAATAATTATCTCCTCTGCCCTGTCCTCGATCGCGTAGTCCCACGCAATGGGATCGGCCCAGTTGGGACGAGGACTCAGCGCTTTGATTGCATCGAAGGTGTCGTTGTCGTAGTACCGCGCGAAGTCGTCGCGTTTGTCGTTCATGTAGACGAGTTCCAGCCCGGAATGCGCTCCATACAGGAGCCGAACCTTGCCCTGCCAGTCACCGATATCCTCGTAGATGTGTTTGACGAAGGCGCGGAACGGCGCGATACCGGTGCCCAGCCCGATCAGGAGCAGATTGGCATTGCGGTCCTCGGGGACTTCGAAGGGCAGGCCGAAAGGCCCGGTGATCGCGAGCCTGTCGCCGGGGCGACGGTCGCAAATGTAATTCGAGTTGACGCCGGAGTATTGCTCGCCGCTGTAGTCGTCGATGTAGTCGCAACGTCTGACGACGATCGTGACCTCGGGCTTGCCGATACTGCGCGGCAGCGGCGTATCTGCGATCGTGTACAGCCGATGATGTACCGAGCCGCCGAATTCATCGGGTCCTTCTACGAGTACGCCGATGCTTTGTCCGATCTCGAAGTCGAAATCGTGCTGGTCGACCTCGAGTACGAGTTCCCTGACTTCGACGTCGGCCCCGTCCTCCGTGATCTTCTCGCTACTGACTACGGTCGCCCCGTAGCGTGGCTCTGTCGGATAGTCCTGAAGTTGCATGTCTGGAACCTCTCTCAAGAATGCCTGTTGTCGAAATCGCCGCCGCAACTCAGGTTGCAGCCCTTCTGCTCGCAGGGACTGCGGCGCTTCGCCGCCGCGTAGCCGGTCAGCTGCCGGATCAGCATCATCAGACCGATGAGCGCCACTGCGATCATTGCTTCGAAGAAGATCGTCATCGCCCCAACCCCGCGAAACCCATGAAGCTCATCGATAGAATCCCGGCAACGACGAGCGCCGCCGCGGTGCCCTTGACGAGCTGGGGCACATTGGCGAGATCGAGCTTCTCTCGTACGCCTGCCATAAGGACCAGAGCCAGTGCGAAGCCTGCGCCTGCACCGAGTGCGTAAACGACGGAACGCGTGAAATCGTACTCCCGATTGGTCTGGAACAGCGCGAGCCCGAAAATCGCACAGTTCGTCGTGATCAGCGGCAAATAGATGCCCAGCGCGCGGAACGTTGCCGGGCTAAGCTTTCGCATCAGCATCTCGACGAGTTGCACGGTCGAGGCGATCACGAGGATGTAGGAGATGATCCTGAGATAGGGCGCTGCGACGGCGTCGAGCAGCAGGTTGATCGAGAACGCGCAGACCGATGCGACCAGCATCACAAAGCTGACGGCGCCGCCCATCCGGAGCGCGGTCTCGAGCTTGGCGGACACGCCGAAGAACGGGCAGATGCCCAGGAAATACGCGAGCACGAAGTTATTGATCAGCGCGGCCTCGACAAAGATCGACCAGTGTGCGGCGTCGTTCATTGTGCGGGCTCCTTGAGCGCCTGTCGCTCCTTGATGCGGTTGACGACGAGCAGCCAGAGCGCCATCGCGAAGAATCCGCCACTCGGCAGCACCATCACGGTCCAGGTCTGGAAGCCGTCCGGAAAGAGCGCGATTCCAAATAGGGAGTTGCTGCCGAGGATCTCGCGCACGATGCCGATCGAGAGCAACGCTACCGTGAAGCCGACGCCCATGCCGAGTGCGTCAAGGACGGAGCGGCCGACCGTGTTCTTCGAGGCGAAGGCCTCGGCGCGGCCGAGGATGAGGCAGTTGACGACGATCAATGCGATGAATGCGCCGAGACTGCGATACAGCTCCAGGCTGATCGCTGCGATGGCGTAGTCAACGACCGTGACGAAGCTCGCAATGATGCAGATGTAGCAGACAATGCGTGCCTCGCGCGGAATGAAGCGGCGCAGAAGCGACACGGAGATTCCGGACATCAGCAGTACGAAGGATGTGGCAAGACCCATCGCCAGCGCATTTATCGCGGTGTTCGACACGGCCAGCGCCGGGCACATGCCGAGCACTTGCACGAATACGGGATTGTCGCGCCAGAGGCCTTTGACGAATTCGTCGGTGGTCGGGGGCTGATTCACTGTTCCTCCTCATGCGGCTGTCGCCCGGCGAAAGCGGCCGCGTCGCGCTCCAATGCGGGTACCCATACCGACGCACTGACGTCGAGGATGCGTCCGATGGCTTCCGATGTGATCGTCGCGCCCGTAATGCCGTCGATCTGCCACGGCGCGACTTTCTCGCCTTGCTTGACCGTCACGATCGCGTTCGCGAGAGCATCGCCTCCGGGGCTTAGCGAGGCGTCGAGCCGATCGAAGCTGGCGAGGAAGTGCGGTTCTACTTCGACCCGGTCGCCGAGCCCCGGCGTCTCTTTGCTCTCCAGAATCTTGAATCCCGTTATCGCGTCGAGTTCGAACGAGTACGCGTACAGGAGTCGGATGTTGTCCGCATAGCCCATGCCGATGCCGGTTATCACAGCGCCGACAATGTTACCGTCGGCGTCGAAACCGAGATAGCCGGGCAGGGCTGCGCCCTCTGAGGCTTCGACGAGCGCGCCGGATGCGTCAACCGCGACAGCCAGCGTCCACTGAGCTTCGGGCAGAATCTCGGCGACGGCGCTCGCCAGGAAGCGCGCGCGATTATCCGCGATGCGCCCTTCCGTCGCCTTGAACACCGACACGATAAGCAGCGCGCACAGCGCACCGATACCCACGATGGCGCGGTACATCGACCAGACCGAGGTGACAGGCTGTTGGACCGGCGTCGTCATGTTTTTCCGCCCCGCGTACCGAACACCCGCGGTTGAATCAATCTGTCGATGTGTGGAGACACCGCATTCGCGAGCAGGATCGCGTACATGACGCCTTCGGGCATGCCACCCCAGAATCGGATGACGACGACGAGCAGACCGATCAAAGCGCCGTAGAGCCAGCATCCTGCGTTCGTGATCGGTGATGCGACCATGTCCGTCGCCATGTATACGGCACCGAGCATGAGGCCGCCCGAGAACAGCATGAACGCCGGCCGCGGGTAGTCGCCCGGTTCGAGCCAGTTCATCAGCAAGGTCAGGATCGCGACCGTCGTCAGAATGGAAATCGGGGTCCGCCAGTTCATCATGTTGCGGGCGACGAGATAGAGGCCGCCCAGAGCGATAAGTACCGCGCAGGTCTCCCCCGTCGATCCTGCGGTCAGCCCGTACATGAGTTCCTGATTGGCGGCCTGAATGCCTTCGAATTTCATCAGCGCCAGCGGCGTCGCCGTCGTGACCGCATCGTAGCCAGGCTCCACGAACGGCAGCGCGAGCGTCGACTGCGGCAAATCCATGAAACGCGCGTCGCCGAGCGGAGCGGCCCAGTGGGTCATTGCCTGTGGGAATGCAGCCTGCAGGAACGCGCGACCCACGAGTGCCGGATTGAATGCGTTGCTGCCGAGTCCACCGAACAGGAATTTGCCGACCGCAACCGCGAATACACCGCCGACCGCCACCATCCACAGCGGCAGATCGGGCGGCAGGGTCAGGCCATATAGAATCCCCGTGATCGTTACTGACCAGTCACCGACGGTGCTCGGCCTGGACAGCAATCTACAGAGCACTTGTTCGGTAGCGACACAGCTCAGCGTTGCGGTGACGAGAACGAGCGCGGCGGCGGCACCGAAGCTGTAGATGGCGAATGCGCATACCGGCAGCAATGCGTAAACCACGTTTCGCATGATGACGTCTACGCTCGCTCCGCTCGTGACGTGCGGTGACGAACCGATCTCGAGATAGCGGCTCATCCTGCTCATGCTGTTGCCTCGAGCTTGCGCACCATCTTCTTGGCCAGCCGGAAGTACTGAACGAGCGGGATGTGGGACGGACAGACGTAGGAGCACGCGCCGCACTCGAAGCAGTCCATCAGATTGAAGTCCTCCGCCATCTCCGGGTATTGCTCGTTCTTCGCGAGCAGGCCGAGATGCGATGGATTCAGATACAAGGGGCAGGCCTCGACGCAGCGCGCACAGCGTATGCAGGGATAGATCTCGCGGTGTCCCGTGGCCTTACTGATTTCATTCGTCGTAAAAGCCGTAATACCCGAGGTCCCTTTGGTAATGGGCACGTCGAGGTTCGAGACCGCCGGCCCCATCATCGGGCCACCGAGAAAGACACGGGAAAGGTCGCCCGTGACACCGGTTGTCTCGAGCGCAAAGCGCACGGTCGTGCCGATCGGAATGCGGTAGTTGCCTTTGTGGCGAATGGCGGGTCCGCCGATGGTGATCACGCGTTCCTGTATGCCGCGGCCGTGCGGCAACAGGCGGCCGATCTCGGCGGTCGTGGCCACGTTGATGCAGATCGTACCGACGTCCGCCGGCAGCCCGCCGGAGGGCACCTCGCGTCCGAGTAGCGCCTTGATGACCATCTTCTCAGCGCCCTGCGGGTATTTGACCGGGCAGACCGCGACCTCGAGCGGCAGATCCTCCGGCAGCGCTCTTTCGAGTTTCTGCACGGCGTCCCGCTTATTGGCTTCGACGGCGATGATGGCTTTGGGCGCGCCGGTTGCCTTGAGCAGATAGCGCACACCCATGAAGATGTCCGCCGTCTGCTCGAGCATCACGCGGTGGTCGGTGGTCAGGTAGGGCTCGCATTCGACCCCGTTGATGAGCAGGGTGTCGAACTCCTTGCCTTCGGGGGGGCGCAGCTTTACGTGTGTCGGGAAAGCCGCGCCACCGAGGCCGACGATGCCGGCCTGCTGAATCGCCGCGACGATCTCCTCGGACGAAGCCGTTTCCACGTCGCAGGGCTCGCCATCATCGACTTCCTGCGATGCCGCCGGATGCGGCTCGATGAAGACGCTTTCGACCATCGAGCCGCCGGCGCTCGGCGCCAGCGTGATGCGGCGGACGAGCCCGGACGCCGGCGCATGCATTGCAACCGACATGAAGCCGTCCGGCTTGCCGATTGTCTGGCCACGAACGACCTCCTCACCCTCACGCACGGTCGACACCGCCGGTTTGCCGAGATGTTGATTGAGCGGTACGACGAGAACCGGTGCGAACGGGAAACGCCGGATTGCGAGGTGACTGGTCTCGTCCTTCTGCTCCGGCGGATGAACGCCGTGGCGAAAAGTGCTTCTGGTCAATACCGCGGTCATTGGCAGGCCCTAATTAAACTTCTGGCCGCGTTTGATCCACTTGTCGATGTCCTTCGCACTGCGGTCGCGCGGCAGGCCGGGGTGAATGATCTGCGCCGTGCATTTTTCGGCCGACTTGACGATATCGCGGTACGGCCCCGCCTCGGCGGACTTGATGTACGCTTTCTTGTCGTCGTTGTAGGCGAAGATGTCGGAGTTGATCAGAATGCACTCGTCACAGGTCGTGCACTCGTCCGTATCGATCCAGGGCGCCATGTATTCGCCGTCGCCCGTCGCAGCCGGTGCTCCGGCCTCGGCTGCCTCGGTCGTGTCGGCCGGCGCCGGCGCCGCAGCAAGTACGGCGTCGAGATCCGGCGCCTGGCCGCCTCCCACCAGACCCATAAGGCCGCTGGCGATCTTCTGCACGACTTCCTGGCGGATGCGAGATTCCAGTTCGGGATCGACCGCTTCCGGCTGTGGCTCTTCGCCGATCAGGTCGCGAAGCATGATCCAGAAGTCGCGGCGCTCTGCCGCCGACTCGATCATCGGTTCGGCAACGAGCAGGCGGCTGAGCTCGCGATTCGCATCCAGCGCCCAGACGTAGGGCACTTTGTCTTCGCGATCGTCGGAGTCCAGGTCGAGATAGTCGCTGACCAGCAACATGTTCTCGTTCCAGGCTTCACGAGGGATCTTGCGGAAGTGTTTGCGGAACCGGGCCTCGGTGACGGCGAAGTCCACGAACGTCGTCGGCAGGTCCATCGACTTCTCGCGGCCGCGCTCGACGTAGTCGATCGTGGTCACCGGCCAGATTTTGTCGATCGCCGGATTACCGTCGATGTCCAGGCACTCGGAGATAGTCGTCCCCAGGTCGGGGTTGTAGCGAATCAGCGGATAAGCGCGTGATTCGACGGCGAGCTTGGCCTGGTGGTGACCCATGTCGTCGCCAATGCCGTGCTCGGGCTGGCAGGACGTATACAGGTTGAACAGGGCAGGGCGCCTCGACATGAGGCCCTGCACGAAGCCTTCGATCATATGGTTCGAATACGCCATCGTGCTTTGCAGGAAGTAGGTCGTGCGATGCGCCATCGTGATAAGACCGATTTCCTTGCGCACTTCCTCTTTGCCCTTGATCGCCTTGCCGTACTGCGCCATGTCGGAGATCTGGCCGAAGAAGCCGGACGTGCAGGCCTGACCGCCGGTGTTGGAGTACACCTGCGTGTCGACGACGACCACCTTGATGGGCTTGCCCGACATCATCGCACGCGACAGATTCTGGAAGCCGATGTCGTACATCGCTCCGTCGCCACCGACCGCGACGACCGGCGGGCAAAGATGGAACTCTTCATCGGTGAAGTCCTGCCAGTCGAAGTATCTCAGTTCGTCAGGGCTCGTCTCCGGGTCGAACTTGTCCTCGAGAACGCGTTCGGCGAGCCGGATTGCCTTGAATCCGTCGGCCATCTTGGCCATGTGGCCCTCGAACACGCCCATGGCCATCGACGTCGTATCCTGGAAAAGATGGTTCGCCCATGGGAACGGGTAGGGGTTGAACGGGAAGGTGCTGCCCCAGACCGACGTGCAGCCTGTCGCGTTGATCATGCCCATGCTCGACCGGCCGTTGCCGGTGGTACCGGCTTCGTAGCGCCAGCGCAGTTCATTGAGTTTCGCGATCAGGTCGGTGACAGCCTTGAGCCAGTCGCGATCGATCGGCTCCGCTTCATGCGTCTTCTCGATTCGGTCGGCGATAGTCGCCAGAGTCAGGTCTTCGTCACCGTCGCCGCTGAGCACGGCTGCCATTTCGTCGGCGTTCTCCAGATCGACTTCGCCGACAAGCTTCAGCTGCACGTGTTTCTTGAGCCGCGCGACGAGGTCGTCGATCTTCGCCACCTGAGCCTTGACTCGTGGCTGCATCAACGACTCGACGGTCGCGACGAAGAGATGCATGACCGTCTTCTCCGAGCAGCCGAGGCAGGCGCCGTCGCCGCTCGCCAGCGGCAGATATGCGTCCTTGTCGAGCAGGATCGTCTCGAGAGCGCCGATGCCTTCCTCGAGATTGTCGACGCGGATGTATTTCTTCGGTGTGTTCGGCAGGTCGAGCCAGAAATCCCAGGATTTCCGCAGCGACTCGATGCTGTCTTTGGTCTGCGTGACCGGCCGCAGCGCGTCGTCGTTGCAGACCTCGATGCATTCCATGCAGCCTTTGCAGGTGTATGGATCTACGGTGATGCTCAGCAATCCGCCAGCGCCGGCCTGCTTCTTCTCGGGGACCGAAAAGTAGGGTTTGCACAGCGCGAATTTGAAATCGCCCAGTTCGTCCATGAAGCCGTCGAACTCGGCCCGTAGCTGCTCGCCACTGCCGTTCGCGGCCGTGACGGTCTCGGCGATCGTGTCCTCCAGCATCTCACGTACTGAATCGGAATCGTCGGCATCGACGAACTTCTGCCTGAGCTTGCCTTCCATTTGACGAACGGCTCGCGGCAGCAGCTCCGTCGGTTTGCCGTGCTTCTTCATCCGGGCGACGACAGTGTCCAGCACCTGACCGATATCGTTGACGAGACCCGGAATCGCGGTGTCCGGGCAGACCGTGTAGCAGTCGCCGCAGCCGGTGCAATTCTCGGCTATGAACTCGGGGTGATCGAAACGGATCGACGTCATGTCCCGGAAATGCGAGGAGACGGCCGGCATGAGGCTCATGCTCATGAACGGATCGGCCGGAACGTCGGTGCCCCGGCCCGTGGCGTACATGCTGCCCGTCTCGGTCCAGAAACGATGAATGTCGGACGATGGCGAGGAGGATTCCGGCAGGCGTTTGACCATGGCCGGAACCGGCAGCTGCCCGTTGCCCTTGCCGTTCGTCTTACTTTCGTTGAGATGCTTGTCGGTGACCTCGACGATCTCTTCGAAGCCTCGGCGCACGACGCGCATGTTGTCCTCGACGACGCGCGCGCCCTTGGAGCCGAATTTCTCCGTGAGTTGCTTGCGGATTGCATCGAGGAGCTTGGTCTCGTTCAGCCCGTGCTTGTCGAGCAGGGGCGAGGTTGCGAAGAAGGCGCCCTGGAATGCGATGCCCTGCATTCTGAGCTGCAATTCAGGATCGGTCGCTTCGTCACGGGCGATGCGGAAGGCGTCGAGATAGAAGACACGGATGTCGTTGTCGACGATCGTCTTGCGGTAAGCCGTCGGAATCGATTCCCAGAATTCTCCGGGCGATGCGGCGTCGCTCTGCATGACGAGGACACCGCCCTTGTTGAGTCCGGCGACGGCGTTCGTATGTCCGAATACGTTCGGATCTGGCGATAGCACGACGTCGACGTAGTAATACTCGCAGTTGATCCGGATCGGTTCCGGCGCGGCGGAGAGGTAGTAGCTCGTCGGCTGGCCCTTCTTCTCCGAGCCGTACTTCGGATTCGCTTTCACGTGATAGCCGAGCAGGTCGAACAGAGTCATCGCGAGATTCTTACCCGTCGTGATCGCACCCCAGCCGCCGACCGAGTGCATCCTCACCGTGATGCTGTCCTTTGGCATCAGGTTGGGGTTTTCGCTGCCACGCAGCGCCAGTTCGGCGACCTTCGGGTAGGCATCCGTGACCTGCTGCTGATAGATCTCCTGCTTCGGCGTCATCATGGACCCGCGCACAAAATCGATGGAGAGATAGAACAGGCGCTTGCCCGCACCATCGGGCAGCATGTTCTCGACGGCGGCGACGACGCCCTCCGGCTGGAGGTCACGGCTACCGAGGCCGAACGAGCCCGAGTAGAGCTCCGGCATGTCCTTGATCGATTTCCACGTATCGAGGTCGGGGAACGGTGTCGCGTTCTTCGTGCGGCCGTTCTCGAGACTCTTCGTCAGCGTTGCGCGAATCTCGCGCATCAGCGGCAGGTCGGACGCGAGCGGCTGGTCGACGCGCTCAAGGACGGCGACGCCCTTGCGCCCGCGCAGGATCCGGCTCAGCAGATCGCCGGGGAATGGCCGGAACATCGTCAGGTTGACGACGCCGAGTTTGATGCCGCGTGTTTCGCGCAGGTAATCCGCGACCGCTTCGGCGGACGGAATCATGCTGCCCTGGCCAAGAATCAGGTAGTCCGCGTCGTCGCAGCGATAGGTCATCACGCGCTCGTAGCGTCGTCCGGTCAGCGCATGGAATTCATCGAAGGCCCGCTCAGTCAGGTCCTGCACATGATCGAAGAAGTACGGCCGCTGCGCGGCGACGCTCTGCATGTACGAGTCCTGGTTCTGCACGACGCCTGCCATGACAGGATCGTCGACGGTCCAAAGCTCTGGGATACGCCGTCTTTTCTCGCCGTAGATGATCTTCTGCGCCGGCGTCGGCGTGTCGATGATGTCGCCTGGTGCGCCGAGGTACTCGGCGATGAGTTCCCGCTCCGGCAGCATCAGCGACTCGATGAGGTGCGTCGTCAGAAATCCGTCCTGAGCGATGATGCCGGGCGTCAGCGCCAGCTCGGCGATTCGATGCGCGATGATGTTGAGGTCGGCGACCTGTTGAGCATTCTTGGCGAACACCTGGAAGAAGCCCGTGTCGTCGACACAGTGATAGTCGTCGTGACCGGCATGCACGTTCAGCGAGGCCTTCGTCATGGCGCGGCAGCCCATGTTCAGCACGTAAGTCAGTCGCTTGCCGACCGCGGCATAGAGCGATTCGTGCATGTACGCGATGCCCTGACCCGACGAGAAGTTCGCGGCGCGAAGCCCGGTCATCGACATGCCTGCGGTGACGGCGGCGGCGGAGTGCTCGCCTTCCGGTTCGATGAAGATCAGTGGCCTGCCGGAGATATTGACGTGTCCCGCGGCGGTCGCTTCGGCCCAGTACTCGCCCATCTGTGTCGAAGGCGTGATCGGGTATGCGCCCGCGCCGTCGGTGGACTCGCGTTCGCACATGATCGCGGCCGTATTTCCGTCCATGGCAACGCGTGTGCCGGTGTACTTATAGGTATTCTTGTCTTTGCTCATTTATCGACTCATCTTTGTCGGAGACACGCGCCGCGCGCCCTGACGCACGACTCGGCGGGCCGCTCGGCCCGTTTGTTGGCCCTCTTCAGGGTCGAACCAGACGATCGCGCCAGTCGGGCATCGGTCGATCGCCTTACGCACGTCGTGATTTCTGCTGTAGTCGACGACCGGCAGGTTGTCGACCATGCTGATGACAGCGGGTGCATCAGCCGCGCAGCGCCCGCAAGCGTCACAGGCGACGTCGCATTCCTCGAGTGCCGCATCGCCATTAAGCAGATTGCGGCAGGCGACCCAGAGCCG
>CALZMR010000009.1 GCA_945788575.1 uncultured Woeseiaceae bacterium | reverse complement strand
GAGGATCCGTCCGCCGCGGAGCGCGCCGGGCATCTCGGATCGGTCATCAGCTTCGGTCTGGATGAGCCGGCAGACGGGCATTTCGGCCTGCGCGTGGAGGATGGCGAGACCTACCTTGCGCGCGGCGAGACTCTGCTGCTGTCGACGAAGGAACTCGCTTTGATCGGCCGCCACAACTGCGCGAACGCCCTGGCCGCTTTGGCTGCCGGTGAGTTGGCAGGTCTGAGCATGACCTCCATGCTCGAGGTGCTTTGCGAGTTCCCGGGCCTGCCTCATCGCATGCAGTTCGTCGCGCGAATCGGCGCGGTCGACTACGTCAATGATTCGAAGGCAACCAACGTCGGTGCGGCCGTCGCGTCGATCGACTCGATCGAGGGTTCACTGGTGCTCATTGCTGGCGGCGACGGCAAGGGCGGAGACTTCGCGGAGCTGGGCGCAGCCCTGGAGAACAAGCTCCGCGCTGCGGTCCTCGTAGGCAAAGACGCGCAGGCGATTGCGGACGCGCTGGACACAGTGATGCCCGTCTATTTCGCCACGGACATGGACGACGCCGTGCAGCAAGCCGCACGCTATGCGGAGGCAGGGGATACCGTCCTGCTCGCACCTGCGTGTGCGAGCCTCGATCAGTATCGAAATTATGAGGCACGCGGTGATGCGTTCGCGGATGCCGTCGGAGGGCTCAGGCGATGAGTACCGCTACGACGTTTCCGTTCCCAGTGCGCCTCCGTACGTCGCTGAAATTCGACCCGGTCCTCGTATCTCTCGTTGCCACATTGTTGTTCGGCGGTCTGGTGATACTGGCCTCGGCGTCGATCACGATCTCGGACGGCGCAACAGGCCAGCCGTTCTTCTACGTGCAGCGTCAGGTGATTGCAGCGCTGATGGGCATAGCCGCGGGCTCTGTCTGCCTGTTCGTGCCGATGCGCGTCTGGCGAACGCTCGGACCGCTCATGCTGCTGGCCGGACTGGCTTTGCTTCTCGTGGTGCTGGTTCCCGGTCTCGGGCACGAGGTCAACGGAAGCCGCCGCTGGCTGCGGCTTGGCGTCATGAATCTGCAGGTCTCCGAACCGGCGCGCTTGTGTTTCATCATCTACCTCGCCGGCTACCTCGTTCGCCGCAACAAGTCGGTACGCGAACAGTTCACTGGCTTCTTACGGCCCATGCTGCTGTTGTCGCTTGCATGCGCGGCGCTGCTCGCGGAGCCGGATTTCGGTGCCGCGGTCGTGCTGCTGGCGACGGCGCTTACGATGCTCTTCGTCGCCGGCGCGCGCATCCGCGACTTCCTGCTGTTCTTCTCGGTCGCTGTCGTCGGCATGGGAGCGCTCGCCGTGACCTCGCCGTATCGGATGCAGCGTCTCACGGCATTCCTCGATCCCTGGGCCGACCCCTACAACTCCGGTTTCCAGCTAACGCAGTCGCTGATAGCCATTGGCCGCGGCGAGTGGTTCGGCGTCGGTCTGGGCAACGGTGTTCAGAAACTCTTTTATCTACCCGAGGCGCATACCGACTTCGTGTTCGCCGTCTTCGCAGAGGAATTCGGCTTGCTGGGTTCGCTGGCGCTGATCGGTCTGTTCTTCGCGCTGTTGTGGCGTATCTACAAGCTGGCGATGCGGGCATTCGATGCCGAGCGGCTGTTCGAGGCCTATATTGCGATCGGTCTCGGGACATGGCTCGGTCTGCAGGCGTTCATCAACATCGGCGTCAACATGGGCTTGTTGCCGACCAAGGGGCTGACGCTTCCGCTCATCAGCTACGGTCGTTCCAGTCTGATCGTCACGATGGTGGCGATCGCGATTCTCCTGCGCATTCATCACGAACTCGTCGTCGATGCGAAACCCGTCAACCGCAAGCGCGCGAAGAAGAAGAGGGTGCGCTCATGACGTCTCGCAACGACTCGAGGCCGATTCTCGTCATGGCCGGAGGCACAGGCGGGCACGTTTATCCGGCGCTCGCAGTAGCACGCGCATTGCAGGCCCGGGCGAAGGAAGTCGTCTGGCTCGGGACCCAGCGTGGCATCGAAGCGCGTGTGATTCCCGCGGCCGGCATCGATATCGAGTGGATCAGCGTCAGCGGACTCAGGCGCAAGGGCGCCATCGCGATTGTCACCGCGCCGCTGATGCTCTTCTGGGCATTGCTGCAGTCGTTGCGGGTCATCGTTCGCCGCCGTCCGGCAGCGGTGCTCGGCATGGGCGGTTTCGTGAGCGGTCCGGGCGGTCTTGCTGCCTGGCTCACGCGGCGCCCGCTCGTCATCCACGAACAGAACGCGGCCGCAGGCCTTACTAACCGTCTTCTGGCGCGTCTTGCCCGGGTTGTGCTGCAAGCCTTCCCGGGCAGTTTTATTTCCCGCAGCGATGTCGAGACCGTGGGCAACCCGGTCCGCGAAGACATCGCTGCCGTTCCCAAACCTGGCGCACGCTACCCCGGGCGCGAGGGGCCGCTGAGGCTCCTCGTGCTTGGCGGTAGTCAGGGCGCGTTGGCACTGAACCGTACCGTGCCGGCGGCGCTCAAGCTCCTGCCCGAGGATCTGCGTCCGGTCGTTCGGCATCAGTGCGGAGAGCGGACGATCGAGACGGCGCGCAGCGCCTACGCAGACTCCGGCATCGATGCGGAACTCGTTCCGTTCATCGAGGATATGGCGGCCGCCTATGCGTGGGCCGATCTCGTCGTTTGCAGGGCCGGAGCGCTCACGGTCGCGGAACTCTGCGCAGTGGGACTCCCCGCATTATTCATCCCGTACCCGTCGGCGGTGGATGATCATCAAACGGCGAATGCGACACCGATGGCGGAGGCCGGAGCGGCCGAGATCATCCAGGAAAGCAATATCACGGAAAGGACGTTCGCCGATCGTCTGACGGCCTGGCTGACCGAGCGGCCGGTGTTACAGGCGCGCGCCGAAAAGGCGCGCGCGCTGGCCGTGCCCGACTCGACGGACCGCATCGCGGCGACCTGTCTTCGCCTCGCAGGTGGTGTCGCATGATCAATAAGATGCGCCGCATTCATACGGTCCACTTCGTCGGCATCGGCGGTTCGGGCATGTCCGGAATAGCCGAAGTCATGCTGAGTCTTGGCTACGCCGTGCAGGGCTCGGATCTGAAGCCGGGCAAACAAACCAAGCGCCTCGAAGACCAGGGCGCAACCGTATTCATCGGCCACGCTGCTGACAATATCCGCGACGCAGATGCCGTTGTCGTCTCCAGCGCGGTCGATGAAACCAATCCCGAGGTTGCCGCGGCTCGCGAGCAGGTCATGCCGGTCGTGTCCCGGGCCGAGATGCTCGCCGAGCTCATGCGGTTCCGATATTCGATCGCCGTTTCAGGCACCCACGGCAAGACTACGACGACGAGTCTCGTCGCCAGCGTTCTCGCCGAGGCCGGCCTCGATCCGACCTTCGTCATCGGCGGGCGCCTGAAGAGCGCCGACGCCAACGCACGACTCGGCCAAAGCGACTATCTGGTCGCAGAGGCGGACGAATCAGACGCATCGTTCGTGCATCTGAAGCCGATGCTCGCGATCGTCACGAACATCGATGCCGATCACATGTCGACCTACGGTGGCGACATCGAGCGGCTGCGGGCCGGTTTTCTGGAATTCCTGCACAACCTGCCGTTCTATGGCCTCGCCGTCGTCTGCACGGACGACCCGGGTGTCAACGCGATCATCGGCGATATCGGCCGGTCCGTGCTGACCTACGGTCTCGGCGACGACGCGGACCTGCGTGCCGAGAACATCCGCTTCAAGGCGGGCTTGACCCGCTTCGACGTTGTTCGCGCCGATGACCGGCCGCCGCTCGAAATCGCGTTGCAGCTGCCGGGGTTGCACAACGTTCGCAACGCGCTCGCGGCGATCGCAATTGCCGACGAGCTTTCGGTCGGTGACGACGCGGTCGTGCGCGCTCTCGAAGAATTCGAAGGCATCGACCGTCGCTTCCAGAGTCTCGGCGAGATCGAGACCGCAGCAGGCAAAGTGCTGCTGGTCGACGACTACGGTCATCATCCCACCGAAGTGGCGGCAACGCTCGCGGCGGCGCGCAGTGGCTGGCCGGAGCGTCGCATCGTGCTCGTATTCCAGCCGCACCGATACACGAGAACGCGTGACTTGCTCGATGACTTCGCTCTGGTGCTCAGCGAAGCGGACGTGCTGATCGTGCTCGACGTCTACGCCGCCGGTGAAGACCCGATCGCCGGGGCGGACGGCCGTGCCATTGCGCGTGCCGTACGTACTCGAGGCGGTGTGGAGCCCGTGTTCGTCGAAACACTGGACGAACTGCAGCCGGTCCTCGAGGGACTGCTGGACGACTTGGACCTCGTGCTGACAATGGGGGCAGGCGATATCGGCGCCTACGCCCAAACGCTGCCCGAGCGGCTCGGCGACAAGCCAACGCTGAAGGTGCACTCATGATGGCGGCGCCGGAGTTGATCGAAGTGCAGGGCGATCTCCGACGGGGCGAGCCGATGAGCCGGCATACGTCCTGGCGCGTCGGCGGCCCGGCCGACAATTATTTCATACCAGCCGGTCTCGAGGATCTGCAGGCTTTTCTCGAGCAGCTCGACGACGAGGTGCCGGTTTTCTGGTTCGGCATCGGCAGCAATTTGCTGGTACGCGAGGGCGGGCTGCGCGGCGTTGTGATTGCCGCAACAAAAATACTGCGGAAGCTCGAGCAGGGAGATGGGTTCACCGTCTGTGCGGGTGCCGGCCTCCCATGCACGCAGCTGGCAAAGCAATGCATTCGCTGGGGACTCGGCCCTTCGGAATTTTTCGCAGGTATACCCGGAACCGTGGGCGGCGCGTTGGCCATGAATGCAGGTGCGCACGGCGGTGAGACGTGGGATCGCGTCGAATCGGTACGGACCATCGACAGAAGTGGCGAGATCCACGTTCGAGCGCCCGGCGAATACAACGTCGGCTATCGAAGCGTCACCGGTCCGGGGAACGAGTGGTTTTTGGAAGCGACCTTTCAGTTCGACCCGCAGGCGACCGCTAGCATGGAAACCATGAATCGCATGCTCGAGCGGCGCAAGGCGACACAGCCGCTCGGCCTGCCAAGCTGCGGCTCGGTGTTTCGCAACCCCGACGGCGACTACGCCGCGCGACTGATCGAATCCGCGGGCCTCAATGGCTTCTCACTGGGTGGTGCGGAAGTGTCGGACAAGCACGCGAACGTCATTATCAATCGCGGTGACGCGACGGCCGGCGACATCGAGCGACTGATCGAGCACGTGCAGAAGACCGTGCGGGAAGCGCATGGAGTCCAACTCAAGCACGAGGTGCGAATCGTGGGGGAGGATGCGAAATGAGTCTGCCTATCCACGAGTCGCGCATCGCGATAACGAATCCCGGGGCATTCGGTCGCGTGGCCGTGATGCTGGGCGGACACTCGAGCGAACGCGAAGTCTCGCTCGATTCTGGGAACGCGGTTCTGGATGCGCTCACATCTCGTGGCATAGATGCGCATGGCTGGGATCCGGCGGAACGGACGATGCCGGAGTTCGCGGCGGCGGGTTTCGAGCGCGTGTGGATTGCGCTGCACGGCCCCGGTGGCGAAGACGGTGCGTTGCAGGGACTCCTTCAGTGGCTGGATATGCCCTACACCGGTTCCGGCGTGCTCGCCTCCGCGATCGCGATGGACAAGATTCGCAGCAAGCATCTTTTTCGCGCGGAGGGTCTGCCGACGCCTGCCTATCGCGTCGTACACGAACACGCCGATGCCGTGCTCGCGGTGGAGCAGTTGGGGCTACCGCTCATCGTCAAGCCGTCGGGCCAGGGATCGAGTGTCGGCATGACTAAGCTCTTCGAGGTGTCCGAGTTGCGAGAGGCGATTCAACTCGCCCTCAGCTTCGATGAGTCGGTTCTCGTCGAAGAGTGTATTGCCGGCGACGAGATGACGGTAAGCGTGCTTCAGGGCGAGGCCCTGCCGAGCATTCGAATAGAGACGCCGCGGATATTCTATGACTACCGTGCGAAGTACGAGTCCGACCGCACGGAATATCACTGTCCCGGCACCGCATCGGAAGACGAAGAGATGCGGTATCGCAAACTCGCGCTGGCCGCGTTTGCAACCCTGGGCTGCAGCGGCTGGGGGCGCGTCGACTTCATGACCGGCGCCGACGGCGAGCCGCAGATTCTCGAGGTCAATACAGTGCCCGGCATGACGAGCCACAGTCTGGTTCCGATGGCCGCGAAACAATGTGGGCTCGACTTTGCGGAACTCTGCTGGCGAATCCTCGAGACGAGCGTTGCTGCATCGACGCAGGTTGCCGACAGGCGGGAGGCGGTCAATGGCGCGTAAGCAGGCACGCCGGCGTAAGGAGTCGCCGAAAATCACTCTGCCGAAGATCAGTCTTGGTCAGGTACTCACGCCGCTGGCGGCTGTCGCCGTCATTGCGCTTACCTATCACGTCAGCACCCGTATGCTGGACCGCGACATTGCTTCGATCCAGATCAACGGGCCGTTTCAACGGGTTACTCCACTGCAGATCGAAGAGGTTCTTGCGGCGGAACTCGATGCCGGTTTCTTCGGTGCCGACCTCGGCAGCATGCAGCGCCGAGTGCAAGCACTGCCATGGATCGATCAGGCCGCGGTTGCGCGCAGATGGCCCGACCGCCTTTCGATCACCGTCACCGAGCAGGTGCCCGCGGCCGTATGGGGCGAGCGCGGCTTGCTGAACGTTCGCGGCGAACTATTTGTCGAGAACGCGCAACACCTGCCGGCCGAGCTGCCACGCTTGAGCGGTCCCGACGCAAGTTCAGCCGACGTCGCCCGGCGCTATCTGCATGTGCGCGATCAGCTGGTTCCATTGGGCCTGGATCTGCGTCACGTGCAACTCGATGCCCGCGGCGCGTGGGATATGACGCTTGCGAATGGTGTTGAAGTACGCCTCGGCCGCCGTAACGTCGACAGTCGAACCGATCTCTTCATTGCTGTCGTGGCGGACGTGATTACCGGTCAGGCGGGCGACATCAACTATGTCGACATGCGCTACAGCAACGGCTTCACGATCGGCTGGAAGGACGGCGCGAACGCGCCCGACGAATCCAGCGAAGACGCGGAACGAGAAATGCTGGCCGCCACAGGTGCTCTATGAGCAGGGCGGTACGCAAATTAGCTCGACCGAATCTAATCATGGCCGCGGAAGGTCCGGGCATATCGCTTACCCGGAGCAACGAAACACCGCAAGCCAGCGGTAGGCGCTGAGAATGTCGAAACGGGGTGCACAGAAATTGACTGAGGTAACGGATTAGGGATGTCCAAACGAGGAGACAAGAATCTCATCGTCGGTCTCGACATCGGGACGTCGAAGGTCGTTGCGATTGTCGGTGAGGTCAACGAGGACGGCAACATCGAAGTGGTCGGAATCGGCACGCATCCGTCGCGCGGCCTGAAGAAGGGTGTCGTCGTCAATATCGAGTCGACTGTGCACTCAATCCAGCGCGCCGTCGAAGAGGCCGAGCTTATGGCCGGTTGCGATATCCATTCGGTGTATACGGGAATCGCCGGCAGCCACGTGCGCAGCCTGAATTCGCACGGCATCGTCGGAATTCGTGACTCCGAGGTCAGCGCGGGCGACGTCGATCGCGTAATCGATGCCGCCAGAGCGGTTGCGATACCGGCCGATCAGAAGATTCTTCACATACTGCCGCAGGAATTCCTGATCGACGGTCAGGAAGGGATCCGAGAGCCGGTCGGCATGTCCGGGGTCAGGCTCGAAGCGAAGGTGCACATGGTGACCGGTGCGGAAAGCGCGGCGCAGAACATCGTCAAGTGCGTGCAACGCTGCGGTCTCGAGGTCGACGATATCGTCCTCGAACAGCTCGCATCGAGTTACTCGGTGTTGACCGAAGACGAAAAGGAACTCGGCTCCTGCATCGTCGACATCGGCGGCGGCACGACTGACATCGCGGTGTTTCTCGGCGGGGCGATCCAGCATACGGCAGTGATTCCAATCGCCGGCGATCAGGTAACCAACGACATCGCTGTCTCAATGCGCACGCCGACCCAGTACGCCGAAGAGATCAAGATCAAGTATGCGTGTGCGCTTTCGCAGCTCGCAAACCCTGACGAGACGATCGAAGTACCCAGCGTGGGCGATCGTCCGCCAAGGCGTCTGGCTCGGCAAACGCTCGCCGAGATCGTCGAGCCGCGCTACGAGGAGCTGTTCAGCCTGATTCGTGACGAACTCCGGCGAAGCGGATTCGAGGAGTTGATCGCGGCAGGCGTCGTGATCACGGGCGGCAGCGCCAAGATGGAGGGCGCCGTCGAACTCGCCGAGGAAGTGTTTCACATGCCGGTACGCCTCGGTGCGCCGCAGTACGTGGAAGGACTGATGGACGTAGTGCGTAACCCGATTCATGCAACGGGCGTCGGCCTGCTGCTGTACGGGTTCGAGAGCATGTCGCGCCGAGGCAGGCGTTCGACACCGGTATCGAGCAGCCTGGGCGACGTCTGGGAACGAATGAAATCGTGGTTTCAGGGGCAGTTCTGAGAATGCTGGCCGTGAATACGGAATAGGTTTAGGAGCTCGGCAAGAGCCGAGAGTTGGAGCATGGAGTGTTCGTTGAACACACCGTAAATAGAGCAAGGCAAGTGGGGTCGTGAGCACCCCTATTAAAAGCCAGGTAAATCGGATAGCGGAGGAAAACGGATGTTTGAATTAATGGATACGCACAGCCAGACCGCGATCATCAAGGTGATCGGTGTCGGCGGCGGCGGCGGCAACGCGGTCGCGCACATGGTCGACACCGGCATCGAAGGCGTGGACTTCATTTGCGCGAACACGGACTCGCAGGCCCTCAAGGGTTCGAGGGTTCGCACGTCGTTGCAGATTGGCTGCAACATCACCAAGGGTCTCGGCGCCGGCGCGAACCCCGACATCGGCCGGCAGGCGGCCATGGAGGATCGCGACCGGATTCACGAGGTCATCGAAGGCGCGGATATGCTGTTCATTACGGCCGGCATGGGCGGAGGTACCGGAACCGGTGCAGCGCCGATCGTAGCCCAGGTCGCGAAGGAGCTCGGTATCCTGACCGTCGCCGTCGTGACGAAACCGTTCTCGATGGAAGGCGGTAAGCGACTGGCCATCGCCGACCACGGCATTGCCGAGCTCGGCAAGTCTGTCGACTCGCTGATTACGATTCCCAACGAGAAGCTGCTGTCAGTACTCGGCGGCGAGACGACGCTGCTTGACGCGTTCAAGTCCGCCAATCAGGTGCTGCAGGGCGCGGTGCAGGGCATTGCCGAACTGATTACTCGCCCGGGATTGATCAACGTCGACTTCGCGGACGTCCGCACGGTCATGGCGGAGATGGGAATGGCGATGATGGGGTCGGGCGAGTCGGCTGGCGAGGATCGCGCACGCGAGGCCGCCGAGTCGGCGATCTCGAGCCCGCTGCTCGAAGACATCAATCTCGCCGGAGCCAACGGAATTCTCGTCAACGTGACGGCTGGAATGGATCTCTCGATTGGCGAATTCCAGGAGGTCGGCAACACCGTCAAGGAGTTTGCTTCGGACGACGCCACCGTCGTCGTGGGCACGGTCATCGATCCCGACATGACGGATCGGATTCGGGTAACGGTTGTGGCTACGGGACTCGGGCAGAGCGCGGCAAACGCCGAGTCGCCTATGCGGATCGTGCGCCGAACCGCGGCACAGGCGGAACCGAACTATCACGGTTTCGACAAGCCGACCGTGCAAAGGAAGCGGGCCGTCGGCGACGGCCTGGAGCAGAACGGATTGCAGGAAGACCTGCTCGATATACCGGCGTTTCTGCGCCGGCAGGCTGACTAGCCTGATCGACGGACCTACCGCGAGCCCGCTCACGGTTCGCGGACGCCTCCGCAGCGCCGGCCCGGTTAGACCCGGGCCGGCCCGATTCCTGCCCGCTCAGGCCGAAAGTTCATCGGGACCCACAAAATTTCGTCTAACACACTGAAAATCTTGAAGAGTTTTCGATTCGTGTGCTAGCATTGCCGCGCAATCGGGATGACGCATTGGTGCAATACTCATTCATTCACGTCGTAGTCAGGCAACAAAGACTACGTTTCCCCCCTTCTGGTTGATCTCTGACTGTGGCGATGCTGCGACAACGAACTTTGAAGACTGCCATTCGGGCTACCGGAGTTGGCCTGCACACCGGCGATAAGGTCTACATGACGCTTCGGCCCGCGGCCGAAAATTCAGGGATCACGTTTCGCCGCGTCGATCTCGACGAACCGGTCGACATTCCAGCCGACCCGCGTCTCGTCGGCGAGACCATGCTTGGCACTACGCTCGTCAAGGATGGTGCCAAAGTAGCCACGGTCGAACATCTGATGTCCGCTCTCGCGGGCCTCGGCATCGACAACGTGACCATCGATTTGTCCGCGCCGGAAGTACCGATCATGGACGGCAGCGCCGGCCCGTTCATATTCCTGCTGCAATCGGCCGGCATCGAAGAACAGAATGCCGCTAAACGGTTTATCCGCATCAAGAAGCCGATCCGCGTCGAGGATGGCGATAAGTGGGCCGAGCTTCGGCCGTTCAACGGATTCAAAGTGAATTTCGAGGTGTACTTCAATCACCCCGTATTCAATAAGATCAGCCAGCAAGCGACGATCGACTTCTCGTCGACGTCGTTTCTGAAGGAAGTCAGCCGAGCGCGGACGTTTTGTTTCCTGCGCGATGTCGAGGCTTTGAGGGAGCGCAACCTGACGCTTGGCGGGAGCATGGACAACGCCATCGTTCTCGACGATTACCGCATTCTCAACGAGGATGGACTACGCTATTCCAACGAATTCGTAATCCACAAGATTCTGGACGCGATCGGTGATGTCTATCTTCTCGGACACAGTTTGATCGGTGAGTTCCGCGCGTATAAATCCGGCCACGATCTCAACAACAGGTTGCTGCGCAAGCTACTCGACAATCAGGCCGCCTGGGAAGAGGTGACGTTCGCAGATTCCAGTAAGTCGCCGATCTCCTACGCCACGCCTTCCTACGCCTGAACAAGACTCGGCCCTGGGATTCAACGCCGCTCAGGACTATGTCGTCTGCTGCGAGACGCGCACCCTGAGGTTTGTTGCCTGCTCCCCGTTTTGACGAGCGGCCTCGAGCAGCGCGGTGCCCTCGTATCTGAGCCTGGCAGCCCACGCGGGCGACCGGCCGATCACCACCAGCTCGCCATCCGGCCTCACGCTGGCGGCAATAAGGCCCTCGCGGAGGTCCTCGGGAAGCGCGGCCGCAAGCGCCTCGGTCAGCCTCGCAAATTCGGCGGCACGACCGACGATCTCACCTAACTCCCCGGTTTCATTGCGATTCAGCAGATTTTCGAGCTTCTCGACTGGCATAAAAATGTGACACAGTCCGCGGTTTTGGGGTCGTTCGGGTGACCTTTATCACCGTTCGAACTCATTGATCTTGTAATGAATTCGGACATTATGCATAGTTTCGCAGACGAAAAAGGCATACCCGTCGAAAGACGGTGACGCAAATCCACCGGTCTAAGGGACTTGAGTCCTAGGACAGCGGGGCTACCGACACAATGATTGACCGCGAGTCGATAAACACAAAGCAGCCGTCGAAGACGAACTGCACCTATAGGACCTGCGGCGCTCAAGACAGCGTTTCGCGCAAAACGCACTCGGGGCTTACTCGATGAATGTAGTTATCTTCGGCAAGGGGCTGGGTAAGCCTCGACAACTGAATCTGTCCGGCACGGCTGCCGGCCTCGCCCTATTTGCCGTTGCCGGATTGATTACCGCTATCAGCTTCGTGGGCGGCTACTGGTACTCGACTGCCACGGGTTCCGGCGTCAGCGCTTCCGAGCTCTCCTTCCTCGGCGACGAGATCGTTGCGCAGCAGCGCAGCATCGAAGACATTCGCCGCCAGAACGAAGACACGCTCGATGCCCTGGCTATTCGCATCGCGCAGATGAATGCTCGCGTCATTCGCCTCGATGCGCTCGGACGACGTTTGACGGATATGGCCGACATCGAAGACGGCGAGTTCGATTTCGATTCCGAGCCGGCGCTTGGTGGACCGGAAGAGCCGGTCGCGACCGGCAGCAACGTGGCCGTTCCAGACGTCGTCGACGCTATGGCGACCCTCGGCGTGCAGCTTGACGACCGCGAGGCGCAACTCTGGGTACTCGAAAACGTCATCATGAATGAGAACCTGCAGGATCGCGTTTACCCGCAGGGCAGGCCGGTCAACGCCGGCTGGATATCCTCCTATTTCGGCCAACGGACCGACCCGTTCACGGGTAAGCCGGCCAATCACACCGGCATCGATTTCGCCGGACGTACGGGCGCGGAAATCTCCGCGGTGGCCGACGGCGTGATTACCTATTCGGGCGATCGTTACGGCTACGGCATCATGGTTGAAATCAACCACGGCAATGGCTATTCGACGCGCTATGCGCACAACTCCGAGAATCTGGTCGAGGTCGGCGACGAAGTCCGCAAAGGCCAGGCGGTCGCCCTCATGGGCGAGACCGGCCGCGCCACGGGCCCCAACCTGCATTTCGAGGTGTTGAAGGACGGTCGGCGCGTCAATCCGGTGAATTTCATCCGCGACTCCCAGTAAGCTCGAATCCTGTCCCAGCCTTGTATTCCGCGATTTCGCCTTCAAATGCGAAGTCTGGAGTCCGATGCCGCGAATTCGGATGCTGGCCCCTGTATCTAACCGGCCCGAATCACTAAAATAGTCCGTTTTGTCGCGTCGGCGCGCCGCGCCGCCGCAGGAGTCCCGAGTGGCCAACTTTCTGACCCGAATATTCGGCAGCCGAAATCAGCGTTTGCTGCGCCAATACGCCAAGGTCGTCGACCGGATCAATGCGATGGAGCCGGAGCTCCAGAACCTGTCCGACGAAAAGCTGCGGGCAAAGACCGACGAGTTCCGGAGCCGCTACGAGAAGGGCGAGACGCTCGACGAACTGCTGCCCGAGGCGTTTGCCGTCGCTCGAGAGGCGTCGGTGCGGAGCATGGGCATGCGTCCGTTCGATGTTCAGCTCATCGGCGGCATGGTGCTTCACGACGGCAATATCGCCGAGATGCGCACCGGCGAGGGCAAGACCCTCGTCGCGACCCTGCCTGCGTACCTCAACGCAATCAGCAGCGGTGGCGTGCACATCGTCACGGTCAATGAGTACCTGGCTCAACGCGACGCCGACTGGATGCGGCCGATCTACGAATTTCTCGGCCTCACCGTTGGCGCGACGAAGGCGGGTCAAACGCACGAAGAGAAGCGCGCCGCCTACGTAGCCGACATCACCTATACAACGAACAACGAGCTCGGTTTCGACTATCTGCGCGACAACCTCGCGTTTTCGACCGCGGACAAGGTTCAGCGCGGCCTCAATTTCGCGATCGTCGACGAGGTCGATTCGATCCTGATCGACGAGGCACGCACGCCGCTGATCATCTCCGGCCCTGCCGAGGCGAGCACCGATCTGTACACCAAAATCAATAAACTGATCCCGAAGCTCAGTCTGCACAAAGACAGCGAGATGCCGTCGAACTACGACATCCCGGCGCGTCGTGTCGCGCTGGTCGATTCGAACGGCAAGCCCGCAGCGGGCGACGACAGCGTTATGGAGCTCGAAGACGCAATCGCATGGGCCGACGCCCGCGGGTCCGATGTCGTGCTTCGTGACGAGGAGTCCAAGGAGCCGGAATGCGTGGTGGTTGCTCGGGGCGACTACACGACCGACGAGAAGGCCAAGCAGGCCTATGTAACGGAAGAGGGCAACGAGAAGGTCGAGCAACTGATGGCGCAGGCCGGTCTGCTCGAGCCGGGCGCAAGCCTCTACGATCCGGCAAATATCCGCCTGGTCCATCACCTGAACGCGGCGCTTAGAGCGCACGCGATCTATCAGCGCGATGTCGAGTACATCGTCAAAGACGGCGAGATCGTTATCGTCGACGAGTTCACGGGGCGGACGATGCCGGGCCGGCGCTGGTCGGATGGACTCCATCAGGCCATCGAGGCCAAGGAAGGCGTCGCGATCAAGCAGGAAAACCAGACGGTCGCGTCGATTACCTTCCAGAACTATTTTCGTCTCTACGACAACCTCTCCGGCATGACCGGCACCGCGGATACCGAGGCGTTCGAATTCCAGCAGATCTACGGACTCGAAGTGGTGGTCATTCCGACCCACCGAGACATGATTCGTAAAGATCATGCCGACCTCGTTTATCTGACGGAGAGCGACAAGTTCGAGGCCATCGTCGAGGACATTCGCGATTGTCAGGAGCGTGGACAGCCCGTACTCGTCGGCACGACATCAATCGAAACCTCCGAAGTGATCTCGGGAATACTGCGCAAGAGCAAGGTCGAGCACAGCGTGCTCAATGCCAAACAGCATGAACGCGAGGCGCACATTGTTCAGAACGCCGGTAGGCCGGGCGCCGTGACCATCGCAACCAACATGGCGGGCCGCGGTACCGACATCGTGCTCGGCGGAAACCTCGATGTAGCGATCGCCGAAGCCGACGGCAACGAGGACGAGGTTCGGGAAGAATGGCAGGAACGCCATGACACGGTTCTTGCGGCCGGTGGACTGCATATCATCGGCACCGAGCGGCACGAGTCGCGGCGTATCGACAATCAGTTGCGCGGCCGTTCTGGCAGACAGGGCGATCCGGGTTCCAGCCGCTTCTATCTGTCGATGGAAGACACGCTGATGAGAATCTTCGGCGACCCTGAGCGGACCAAGGCCCTCCTGTCGCGCGCGGGCATGCGCGAGGGCGAGGCGATCGAGAGTCGATTGTTGTCGCGCCAGATCGAGCGAGCGCAACGGAAGGTTGAAGCGCACAACTTCGATATTCGAAAGAACCTGCTCGAGTACGACGATGTGGCCAACGATCAGCGCCGGGTTGTCTACCACCAGCGCTCTGAGTTGATGGATGCCGACGAAGTCAAAGACTCTGTTGCGGCGATCCGCGAAGAGGTCGTCTCCATCCTTGTCGAAATTCACATTCCCCCAGGCAGTCTTGAGGAGCAGTGGGACACTGACGGGCTGACCCACGCACTGGAATCGGACTTCGGTCTCGACGTCGACGTCGGCAAGCTCGTGCGTGAGGATAAGTCGATCAACGACGACGACATCCGTGAGATCTGCGTTAATGCGGCGGACGAGGCCTATGCCGCGAAAGAGGAAGAGGTGGGTGCGGAACTGCTGCGCAACGTTGAGAAGCAGGTAATGCTGCGTCAGCTCGACTTCCACTGGAAAGAGCACCTTGCCGCAATGGACCATCTGCGGCAGGGAATCGGTCTTCGAAGCTACGCGCAGAAGAACCCGAAACAGGAATACAAGCGTGAAGCGTTCGAGATGTTCGGAGCGATGCTCGAACAGGTCAAGCACGACACCATTTCGATCCTTGCGAAGATCCGCATACAGAGCGAACAGCAGTTAGCTGCGATGGCCGAGCAGCGCCGCAAGGCCGAGGCACTCAAATTCAAGCACGCGGAGGCGCCGGCACTGGGCAGCGTGGCTGCGCCGCCCGGGGGCGATCCTGGGGGTAACCGTCCCGCCGCCGCGGTCGCTGGCGGTCAGCGACCCTCGGCACCCGCATCGGATCCAGTAGCCACTTTTGTACGCGGCAGCCGCAAGGTGGGGCGCAACGAAGCTTGCCCCTGTGGCTCGGGTAAAAAGTACAAGCAGTGTCACGGCAAGCTGTAGTAGAGCGCTTCGAGGTCGTCGCGGGCATTCTGCTCGACGGCGACGGCAGAGTTCTGATAACCGAAAGAGTCGACGATGGGCCGGTTCACGGCCTGTGGGAGTTTCCCGGCGGCAAGATCGATCCGGACGAGAGTTCCGAGGCGGCACTTGCGCGCGAGTTGATCGAGGAGATCGGCGTAGAGCCGCTATCGCCAACGCATTTCATGAGCCTCGAACACTCTTACCCCGATCGGCACGTGTCGATCGATTTCTTTCTGGTCGAGACGTGGCTGAACGAACCCGCCGGCCTCGAGGGTCAGGCCATGAAGTGGGTGCATTGCATGCACCTCGAGGCAGAGAGTCTGCTGCCGGCCGATTTGCCGGTGGTCGAGGCGCTTCAGCGTCTGGATTCCAGAATGGATTGTCCGTCAGGCTGACGGACAATCAACAGATACTGAGCTGAAAAGCCACGTCGCGGTTAGTCTGAATCGCACGGCTATCGATGGTCGACCAATCGAGGAATCGCACCGTGAAGCGGTGCTGAGATCCGCTGATCTCCGGAAACAGCGTGCTGCCGGCCGGAAGGCTCACCCTCAGCAGCTGACATTTCACATCGCGCTGCACCGCGTGCTGATACATCCCGCCCTCTGCGACGATGTCGACCGGCTGTGCGCTCTCGCGTATCAGCCACAGGAGTTCGCAAACGGCTTCACAGAGCGGGCGGATGGCATTGATCCAGGTATCGATATCTTCCAGTCGCCGCGCGAAAGGCTGTCGCAGCCAGTGGCTGTACTCGGGCAGGTCGAATTCGCAGGTGCCACCCGGGATCGCACTGCGGTGCTTGATGGCGCTCAGGAATCCGCAGTCCTTGAGCGGCTGCAAATAGCCGGTGCCAGTGGCCGTGACCTGATCGCGGCTGGCCGTCAGATTGCGAACCAACGTGTCGAGCCGTCCGCCGTCGACGCCGGGCTCGTTCTGGAATCGTTCCAGAGTTGCCAGCTGCAGGTCGATCTCCTTATGGACCTCGCTGCGCACGTCGCCCCGGGACAGGATGGCCATGATCTCGAGCAACGTGGAGATCGTCGCCCTGGCCGCCCAGTTGGTCTCCAGTTCCGAGTTGTAGCAGAGCTGCCGGAAAAGAAACTCGAGCCTCAGGAACGTCCGCATGCGCTCTGACAGCGGCTGTTCATAGAAGGGCTCCCCGCTAGCGGTCTGGGTCTGAATGCTGGTGGCGGAGTTTACCATTCAGTTATTTTGCGCCTGGCGGGATGGCTAGGCAAATGATGGGGGCGGCGCGGAAAAACCCGGACCAGCTTTTCGGCCCGGATCGGCTAGTCGCCAATTTGCGACAGTCCGTAGTACTTGCGGTGCAGGGCATCGACCTGACGTCGTGTGTCTTCGATACTGGTCGTGTTCGTAATTACGTCGTCGGCGATAGCGAGGCGTTCGTCGCGGCTCGACTGAGCGGCGAGCATGCGCCGTGCCTGGCCTTCAGCTTCTGAATCGCGCTCGACCAGCCGCCGGATCTGAGTGTCCTCGTCGCAGTCAACGACGAGTACGCGGTCGACGAAGCCACGTAGCGCCGAGTTGACCAGCAGCGGAACGACAATTATCTGGTAAGCGCCGCCCGCGGACGCGGCCTGAGCGCGCGCAGCTTCGCCAATCCGAGGATGCGTGATGGCTTCGAGACGCCGGCGGGCGTCGTCATCCGAGAATACGATGCGCCGCAATTCGGCGCGGTCCAGGCCCCCATCCTCCGAGATTACGTCATCACCGAATTCATGACGAATATCATCGAGCGCGGGCTGCCCAGGCTGAACAACCTCACGAGCAATGACGTCGGTATCGACGATGGGCACACCATGTGCTCTGAACATGTCGGCCACGGTGGACTTGCCGCTGGCGATGCCGCCGGTCAGCCCGATTCGAAGTGGATGCCCGCGATCTGCTCGCATTCAGAAGGGAAGATGCAGGAGGGTCTTGAGTTCATCGCCATACAACATCGTGGCCCAGCCTGCCGCCGCGAGGAACGGTCCAAACGGCATCGGAATCTGATGATCCCGGCCGCGGAACACGATGAGCGCGATTCCCAACGCGGCACCGACAACCGCCGACATGATGACAATCGTGAACAGGTACTGATAGCCGAGCCACGCACCTAATGCCGCCAGCAGTTTGAAATCTCCGTGACCCATGCCCTCTTTGCCGGTCACGAGCTTAAACAGCCAGTAGACCGACCAAAGCACGAGGTATCCCGCGATCGCGCCGATAATCGCGTCGCGTGGCGTGATGAACAGCGTCTCGGCGCCGGCAAGCGGGTGACAGAGACTCATCCCGAGTCCGATCCATAAAAGCGGATACACGATCGAGTCAGGAATCAGGCAGTGGTCGAAGTCGATCATCGTGATCGGTACCAGGAACAACGTGAGAGTCACTCCCATGAATGCTTCCCAGCCGAATCCGAAACGCCATGCGACCAGGGCGGCGAGAATCGCGGTCACCGCCTCGACCAGCGGATAGCGCACGGAGATCGACTTCTTGCATTCGGCGCAGCGGCCGCCGATCAGGATGTAGCTAAGGACTGGGATGTTCTGCCACGCTTTTATCGGTTTGCCGCATGAAGGGCAGCGCGATGCCGGCAACACCAGGTTGAAGCGGCCTTCGGGGATGTCACTTTTCGGCATCTCCTCGACTTCGGCACATTGCTCGCGCCATTCCCGCTCCATCATGATGGGGAGCCGGTAGATAACGACATTCAGGAAGCTGCCGATGATGAGAGCGAAGGCGAACACGACGGCGATGAATACGGCCGGCGACGCGCTGATCAATTCCGTCATGCAGTGATTCCCGTCGGCAACAAAAACGGCGTCCGGAGTGTCCTCCGAACGCCGCGAATTTGCAAATCAGACTCTGTCGTGAGTGCTCTGTCTCGTAAGCCGATATCGACGGCGCTATACCACCGAACCCATCTTGAAGATCGGCAGGTACATGGCTACGACGAGGCCACCGACGAGAACACCGAGGATCGCCATGATCATCGGCTCGAGCAGAGCGCTCAGATTGTCGACGGCATTGTCGACTTCTTCTTCGTAGAAGTCGGCAACCTTGGCGGACATCGAGTCGAGCGAACCGGATTCCTCACCAACGGCGATCATCTGGTTGACCATGTTCGGGAACAGATCGGTATTTTCCATCGACTGTTGCAGTCGCTGGCCAGTTGCGACTTCGTCACGCATCTGCAGTACGCCTTGTTCGTAGACGATGTTGCCGGTCGCGCCTGCGACGGATTGGAGCGCCTCGACGAGCGGCACACCGGCAGCGAACATGGTCGACAGCGTACGCGCGTAGCGGGCGATCGAGGCCTTCTGCATGATCGGTCCGATGACCGGAACCTTCAGCGTCACGCGATCGAGGAAGTGGCGCATCGGGCGCGAGCGCTTCTTGAAATAGAAGAATGCGCCGACACCGCCACTGATCAATACGGCGATGTAGCCACCCTTGTCTCGAACGAACTGGGATAGTTCGATCACCATCCGCGTTAAAGACGGGAGGTCGGCGCCGAATCCCTGGAACAGGTCCTCGAATGCCGGGATCACGAAGATCAGCAGGATCGTCGTGACGATGAATGCGACGACCAGAACCGCGGCCGGATAGGTCAGCGCCTTCTTGATCTTCTTCTTGATCGCCTCGGTCTTTTCCTTGTAGGTCGCGATCTTGTCGAGCAGTGTTTCCAGCGCACCTGCCTGTTCGCCGGCTTCCACGAGGTTCACGAACAGGTCATCGAAATAGATCGGGTGTTTGGAAATCGCCTCGGCCAGCGAGCTGCCGCCCTCGACATCAGCCTTGATCGCCATGATCAGCTTCTGCATCGACGCATTGTCGTGGCCCATGCCGACGATCTCGAAGGCCTGTACGAGGGGAATGCCGGCCGCAAGCATCGTTGCGAGCTGACGGCTGAAGATAGCGATGTCGCCAGTCGTGATCTTGGCGCTGCCCGAGAACAGGCTCTTGCGCTGCTTGCGAATGCGAGTCGGCACAACGCCCTGACGGCGCAGGTCGGCGCGAACCGTCGCCTCGTCGCCGGCCATGGACTTGCCCTTGACCTTCTTGCCCTTGCGGTCCGTTCCTTCCCAAAGGAAGGGGACCTTCATCATCGCTGTTTCAGCCATTTTTCCCGTCCGTTAACTGGGGTGCAGCCCAGGTAATCACTCAATTGTAACGCGGTTGACCTCTTCAAGGCCGGTAACCCCTTCCTTGACTTTGTTCAATCCTGCGCGCCGTAGATCGATGACCCCCTCTGTGGCAGCCTGATCCGCGATCTGCATCGCGTTGCCGCCTTCCATGATGATTCGGCCCATGGTTTCCGACACTTCCATGACCTGGAATATGCCGACCCGGCCTTTATAACCTTCGTTGCAGGCTTTGCAGCCCTTCGGGCCGAATATCGTGACGCCCTTGTCGAGTTCTTCGGCTGTGAAGCCTTCTTTCTCGAGCGCCTCGCGCGGCACGTCACGGACTTCCTTGCAGTTGTCGCAAAGCTTCCGACCGAGGCGCTGCGCAATGATCAGACTGACCGACGTCGCGATTGCATACGGCATCACGCCCATGTCGACCAGACGCGTGAGCGTCTTCGGTGCGTCGTTCGTATGCAGCGTGGACAGAACCAGGTGACCTGTCTGTGCGGCTTTGATCGCAATCTCGGCCGTCTCGAGGTCTCGAATCTCACCCACCATGATCACGTCCGGATCCTGGCGAAGGAACGCTTTGAGCGACGATGCGAACGTGAGCCCGACTTTCGGATTGACATTGACCTGGTTGATGCCGGGCAGATTGATTTCCGCCGGATCCTCAGCCGTGGATATGTTGCGGTCTTCGGTGTTGAGGATGTTCAGTCCCGTGTACAGCGAAACCGTCTTACCGGAACCCGTCGGTCCCGTGACCAGGATCATGCCGTATGGCTTGTTCAGGTGCTTGAGATACAGGTTCTTCTGATGCTCTTCGTAGCCGAGTGCGTCAATGCCAAGCTGGGCGCTGGACGGATCGAGAATACGCAGTACGATCTTCTCGCCGAACAGCGTCGGGCAGGTGTTGACACGAAAGTCGATCGCACGGTTCTTCGACAGGCGCATTTTGATGCGGCCATCCTGCGGAACGCGGCGTTCCGCAATGTCCATCCGCGACATGACCTTGAGGCGCGCGCATACCTTATTGGCAAGTATTACCGGCGGCTGTGCGACCTCCGACAACACGCCATCGAGACGCGTGCGCACACGGAAGAACTTCTCGTACGGCTCGAAGTGAACGTCCGATGCGCCACGCTTGATCGCATCCAGCAGAATCTTGTTGACGAAACGGACAACCGGGGCGTCTTCGATGTCGTCGCGCTGGATATCGTCGTGCTCTTCTTCCTCGCTGGAGATGTCCAGGTTCTCGAGGTCGAAATCGTCATCATCGAGACCGGACATGCTGGTATCGACAGCTTCGATCGCCTTGGTGATCCGTTCCTCGAGCTTGTCCTGTTCGACGACGACCGGATCGATCCGGAGGCTGGTCTGAAACTTGATGTCGTCGATCGCCTGCAGATTCGTGGGATCCGAAATGGCGAGAAACAGATGCTGGCCTCGCTTTACGAGCGGCAGCACCCGATGCTTGTTGACGAGCTTCTGATCTACCGACCGGACCACATCGAGATCGACCTCGATGGCGTCGAGATCGAGCAGCGGTACGCCGAACTCGTGCGCAGCCGCGACGGCAATGGCCCGCGCCTCAGCGAGTTCTTCGTTGACGAGGTAGGAGACCAGCGGCACTTTCTGGCTACGGGCAGCTTCCGAGGCCTCGGCGAGCTTGTCCTCCGGGATGATCCCGTCCTGAACGAGTCGCCGTGGCAGGCCCGCGAGATTTGTCTGTGATGCCGTAGCTACCATCGAAAACCGATATTGTCGCGTTTATCTGAGCGTCACAGTCTCACTGATACACAGGGCGGATTCAACTGGATTTTGTGCGCCTGATCACACTACCGGACATTCATTAAGTCAAACTTGGAGAAATCCGTTTTTTCGCCCGGAAACGGTGACTTACTGGCGGCAAACGGTGGGCAGATAGCGGGCTTCTACGGTCGCGTTAATGTGGTTCGCGCCGCCCGCGAGCAGTGCGCCGCCGGCCGGTACTCCTGCGTTTCCGCAGCGCCATATGATTGTATTGCCCGCCGTCTCATAGGGCGTCAGAGAGAGCGTGTCACCGATTATCGCGGCATGTGCCAGCGGACCGCCGAACGTAATGTCCACGCGGCCGTTCGTGATTGCAACCTGGCTGACGTAGTTGCCGCGGGTGTCGGTGGGATTCGGTGTCAATCCGGCTGCGGCCCGGTCGGCCGGCGCTGTGCCGTCGTTTGTGTAGGCATCGGCAATCGGCACCTTGGCGCCGGCTGCCATGTTGAGCCCCTCAGCAATCTGGGCTCGTATGGTGTAGGTCTGGTAAGCAGAGATCGCAAGTGACGACAAAATGCCAATAATGGCAATGACAATCATCAGCTCGATCAGCGTGAACCCGCGGTTCAGTGTCCGCATCGGAACTCCTCATTCCCTCAAGTCTCCTGCGTTCGTGGTCTTCGCGCCGGTGCGGGCTGACTTGGATGTTGCAAGCAATACTACTCTGGCTCCCATTGTCCGCAAAAATGTGATGCGTTTCACAGTTGCGGGTCGAAAACGTGAACCTGCGCACAATTCCCGATGAGGTCTGCTGCTACCTCTACGGTTAAACAAAAAGGCCCCGGACGAAGCCGGGGCCTTATATCGCCTGTTAAGACGTTGTCCTTACGGACGGCAAGCAGCCGGCAGCCACTTGTTCTGCAGGCCAGCGCCGTTCGCGCACGCCCAGCTGACAGAACCAGCGTTGTCGGTAGCCGACATCGTCAGCGAGTCACCGGCGATGTTGGCGTTGGCATCGCCACCGTAAGTAACGGTGATGACGTTGGCGGCAACAGCAACCTGCGTGACGTACTTGCCACTGATGTTGCCCGAAGCTTCGAGCCCTGCTTCAGCGTTGTCCGTCGGCCATGCGCCCTGGTCCTGATAGAACTCGGCGACAGCGGCCTTTGCGCCAGCCGAAAGGCTAAGGCCTTCCGAAACCTGCGCACGAATCGTGTAGTCCTGATAAGCCGGGATAGCGATGGCCGCCAGGATGCCGATGATCGCGACAACGATCATCAGTTCGATGAGTGTAAAACCTTGCTGCTTCTTCATTACTCTGTTCTCCATGAATAGTAGAGTTTCAAACGACGGCGCGTGCGCCTGTACCGGGTACAAAGCAAGCCCTGTGCCAGTTTTGCAGCGGATTATTCAAGTATCTGAAATTGAAAGGAAAACTGAGACGAACAGAGGATTATGTCGACTCGCAGACTGTGACAATTGAGCGACACCCGGGCACAGACTGTCAGTTACTGACAATTTTTGTCAGGCGTCTATGCCGAGTTTCTTGATCCGGTAGCGCAGCTGCCGGAAAGACAGCCCAAGAAGCTTCGCGGCGGCGGTTTTGTTGTAGCGCGTCTTCTCCAGTGCTTCGACGATCGCCTGACGTTGCACGTCCTCGACCTGATCGCCCAGTTTCGTTGATATCGCTGCCGCTGGCGTCGATTCGGCGCTGCCGGTCGTCCGCATGTGGAGGTCAGACTCTGAGATTGTGCCGCTGGTGCAAAGCGTGACGGCTCGCTCGAGCATATTCTCGAGTTCGCGAACGTTGCCGGGGAACGAGTAGCTCAGCAGCGCGCGTTCGGCGTCTTCATCCAGCGATACCTGCGCATTGTGTCGTTTGAGAATGTGACGCGCGAGTATGAGTACGTCGTCTCCACGCTCGCGCAATGCCGGCACGCGCAACTCGATTACGTTGATCCTGTAATAGAGATCCTCGCGGAACTGACCGGCCGCGACCATCTCCGACAAAGTCTTATGCGTTGCCGACAGGATTCGCGCGTTGACGGTTTCCTCGCTCGAGGCGCCAACCGGCCGCACGGTCTTCTCCTGAATCACTCGCAGCAGCTTGACCTGCATGGCGAGCGGCAGATCGGCGATCTCGTCGAGGAACAGCGTGCCGCCGTCGGCACTTTGGACCAGACCGAGCTTGTCGCTGACGGCGCCCGTGAAGCTGCCCTTACGATGGCCGAAAAACTCACTCTCCATGAGCTCCGCGGGTATCGCACCGCAATTGACCGGAACGAATGGCCCGTCCGAGCGCGGCCCGCTTTCATGGATCAGCCGCGCGACCAGCTCCTTGCCCGTGCCGGATTCGCCGGATACGTGGACGGGGGCCTGCGAACGCGCAACCTTGTCGACCATTTCCCGTAGTTCCCGCATCGGCGACGAGTCGCCGAGCAGTCGCGAGTCCTCGTCGTCGGGCGCGGCGCCGATCTTCAGCGCGTTCTCGACGATGCTCCTGAGATTGCCGAGATCGAGCGGCTTGGAGATGAAATCGAAAGCGCCGAGCTTCAGCGCCTGCACGGCCGTCTCGACGTTGCCGTGAGCGGTAATGACCGCAACGGGTACGGTAGGGGTGTGGGTCTGCATCCACTCTACGAGTTCCAGGCCATCGCCGTCCGGGAGGCGCATGTCGGTGAGGCAAAGGTCGTAACTCTGCTCCGAGAGCTTCTTGCGCGCGCCGCCGACGTCGGCGGCCGAATCGGTGTCGATATCCATGCGGCCGAGCGTCAGCGTGAGAAGCTCGCAGATATCGGGTTCGTCGTCGATGACCAATGCGCGCGGCATGTTCAGTCCTGGGAGCCCCAGCGGTTGGGATCGGAGAATACGATACGAAAGATACTGCCTCCGCCCGGGCGGTCAAGGTACAGAAGCGTCGCTCGATTGAGTTCGCACAGTTCACGACTGATATAGAGCCCCAATCCGGTGCCGCCGGAACGCTCGGTGAAAAACGGCTCGAATATCTTCTCGACGGACGCAGGGTCGATACCGTGGCCGTGGTCCCGAACCTCCAGATAAGGCCGTCCCTGTCCCTGCGGGCGCGTGGCGGACAGTTCTACGAGAATGCCGCCCGTCTCGCTGGCGTACTTGACGGCGTTGTCGCAGAGATTCCAAAGCACCTGTCGCAGATGACCGGGGTCCATGCGAACCTCGAGTTCGTCCTCCACGTCGACAACCGTTAGCTCCCCTTCCTGCAGCTCGAGTGTCCTCGTGAACTCTCTCGCGAAGTCTTCGAGCCAGGGACCCAGCAGCAATCGCTCGGGGCGCGACGAGTCACGGCGCGAGAGCTGCAGCATATTTTCGATGATGTGGCTGACGCGGCCGGAATGTGTCTGGATGATCTCGGTGAGCCGTTTATCGTCGTCGTCCAGTCCCTCGGATTCCCGGAGCAGCTGGGCGGCGTGACTCATGGCGCCGACCGGATTTCGAATCTCGTGGGCGATGCTCGCTGACAGACGGCCGAGCGACGCGAGCTTGGATTGCTGGACGCGGGCGTTCATCTCGCTGGCGTCCTCGAGGAAGACGAGCGCTGGCCCGCGCCGCATATCCGTCTTGTCCAGCGGAGCAATATGCGCGGTAACGCGGACATTCTCGTCGCCGGGCGACAGCGGAATCTCCGGATGCGATGACAGGCTGTCGTCGAAGCGCCAGCGCCGAAGGTAGTCGGCAAGTGGCCCGCAGACGTCTGACAGCGGTCCTCCGCGGACTGGCGCCGTCTCGCCGAGCAACTGCGCGGCCGATGCGTTGCTCAGCCGGACCTCATCGTTTGCATCGATCACAACGATGCTCTCGCGCAGGTGCTGGACAATGTACTCGTTGAGTTCGGAGAGGTTCTGCAGGTCGACGCCGCGCTGCCTCGCCAGTGCTTCACTCATCTGTATCCGGCGCGCCAGCGGCCGCACCGCAACGGCCATGGCGAATACGACGGCCGCCAGCAGGCCTGCTGCGGGGTAGTTGGTCTCGAAGCCGGCAATGCCGGCAAACGCTTCCTGGCCGAGCAGAGCGAATGTTGCCGCGGCGGCGAGTATGGCGGGGACGTTGGCGGGCAAGAGCAGGCTGCCGGCGCCGATAAACACGATGAGCAGGCCGCCGAGCCCGCTGGACGTGCCGCCGCTCGCATACATGAGCATCGAAATCGCCGCGATGTCGACGATTAGGGGAGTGACCGTGTGCACGTGGGAAGGGGCCCAGCGCGCGCGGAGGGCAAGCATAAAGACCACGGCAAGCACCAGCCAGGCGCTCGCCGATGCGGCGAACAGCGTCGGTAAACGATCGCCAAAGGGACGCGGATCGCCGCCGACAACGAACAGAACGAGGAGCACGGCGGCGATCAGCAGGCGAAAGGCGCTGACCGTGGTAAGTACACGGCGACTGAGGTCGGGCTCGTCGATCGCCCGGGCCAGCAGCGCCTCGCGCGTTCCCCGGAATGTCGCTCTCGGCGAGAGCTCGGTACTTGCCTGATTCATCGAACCTCGTTTATCGGCCCTCGTCCGTCGACCCTCGTGCACTGACAAAAGGCCCGTCGGGAGTCCAGCCGCGATTGTAGAACAACGGAGGCTTTGCGTCTGTTGTTGCTTTGCCCCAAAATACGCCCGCAGCCGGGGTTCCTGCGAGCCCTCCGACCCTCCCTAAAAGAAGTCACAATGAATCTTCACGAGTACCAATCGAAAGGATTGTTCGCCGATTACGGCATTGCGGTGCCCCGCGGCATCGCCGCGGAAACGCCCGAGGCCGCCGTGAAGGCGGCCCAGCAGCTCGGCGGCAAGCTATGGGTCGTCAAGGCCCAGGTGCACGCCGGCGGCCGAGGCAAGGCAGGCGGCGTCAAGCTGGCGCGGTCGCTGGATGAAATACGCGAGTATGCGGACGGCATGCTGGGCACCCGCCTCGTAACCCATCAATCCGGCCCCGACGGCCTGCCGGTCAATATCGTCTACGTGGAAGAAGGTTCGGACATCGATCGGGAACTCTACTTGTCGATGCTCGTCGACCGCGAAGTCAGCCGCGTGGCATTTGTCGCGTCTGCGGCCGGCGGTATGGATATCGAAAAGGTGGCCGAGGAAACGCCGGAGAAAATCTTCTCGGTTGCGGTCTCGCCCGACGCCGGTCTGCAGGACTATCAGGCACGGCAGCTCGCGTTCGGGCTGGAGCTCACGAAGCCGCAGATGCGCCAGTTCGGCGAGCTCGTCAAAAAGCTGTATCGCCTCTAAATGGAGTGCGAAGCCAGCCTCGTCGAGGCGCGCG